>JBFWYF010000833.1:0-3759 GCA_050186685.1 Pirellulaceae bacterium | reverse complement strand
CCTGGTGCGCGACAGTGGCAACCTGTCTGCCGATGAAGCCTTGCGGCTGCAGCAGGCCAAACAGCAGCAGGTCGATCAGCTGAAGACTGAGTTGGACGAACTGTCGGCGAGTTACGATCGAGCGAAAGAGCAGCGCGTGCAGCTGGAGGCGATCGTCAAACAGATTACTCGTGAAACGGACGAGGCCACCGAGGCCCTGGCCAAGAGCGAAGCGGATCTGAAGCAGCTGCGCGAATCGAACGTCGAACGGCGTTCGACATATGTCACCTGGTTTGGCATCCTCCCGCTGCCCGGTAAGAAGTTCCTCGAACTGCCAATCCTCGACGCGTTCAACTCGCCGCGGAAGATCGAGAACCTGTGGAGCAGCGGTCTGGAGATCGACTTCAGCCACCGGCGCGTGCGCCGCTTTGATCGGTGCACGACATGCCACCAGTTGACGCAGAAAACGTTGCCTGGCTCGGCCCTGGACCCGGCTTATGAACCGGAGATGGTGGTCGATTTCCGAGTCGATCCCACGTCGGCGTCCGGGGAGAGTGATGCCAGCGAAGCAGCCCCGTCAGGCGATACCGGCGAGACAGCCGGCGCGTCGACTCCGGAGGATGCCCGTGTCGCCATCCAGAAGGATCTGGATCGGCTGATCGGCATTCACGTGGCCGACGAGGGCTTGCTCTCGGTGAACGATGCCACCATTCAGTTCGTGCGTCCGGAATCGCCGGCGTCCTTAGCCCGCGCGTCGTCTGGAGGCGAGGCAGATACCCAGCCGGTCAGCTATGCGGGTGGCGATCTGCGTTTGAGCCTGCTGCAGTCGCGCAGCCCGGTCACGGCCGGCTCCCTGCCGCCGGGACTCAAGGTGGGTGACGTGATCGTGGCGATCAATGGAGTCCCGGCGATCGCGCCGGGTAAGGTGGCGTCCGGCCTGGTCGATGCGGCCATGGCGGGGCGTCCGTTCCTGGTCAGCGTCCGCCGCGGTATGCCGAATCCCTATACGACGCACCCCCGGCTCGACTTGTTCGTCGGCTCGATGAGCCCGCACAAGGCGACTGAGTTCGCGTGCACCATCTGCCACGAGGGGCAAGGGAGCGCAACGGCTTTCCAGTGGGCCTCCCACACGCCCAATACCGTGCGTCAGCGTGAAGATTGGGTGTTCAATCGCGGTTGGTTCGACAACCCGCACTGGATCTTCCCGATGTTCCCCAAGCGGTTTGCGGAAAGCGCCTGCTTGAAGTGCCACCATGAAGTGGTGGAACTCGAGCCGAGCAGCAAGTTTCCCGAACCTCCGGCTGAGAAGCTGGTGCATGGCTACCACTTAATCACCAAGTACGGTTGCTATGGGTGCCACGAAATCAATGGCTACGATGGTCCGCGACGAATCGGTCCGGACCTGCGACTTGAGCCCAACTACTTTGCCGCAGCGCTGCAGATTCGCAACGACGCGGGCTTTGAGAAGCTGACCGACGAGGAGAAGGACTGGGTCGCCCAGATCGTCGATCATCCGGACCGGGACGCCGTCCGCCACCGCTTGCTCGAGTCGCTGGAATTGGACGCCAAGGGTGAGTCGCCGCGGTTAAGCGCGGAGACCAACGACAAGATCGTCCCGCTGCTGCGTGACGTCGAGTCGCCTGGACAGCTGCGGAAGGCAGGGCCGAGCCTGCGATATGTCGGACACAAGGTCGACGCGGCCTTTCTGTACGACTGGATCCGCGATCCGCGGCATTTCCGCCCCTCGACGCGTATGCCCAAGTTCTTCGGTTTGACCCGTCATCTCGAGGGTGGGCCGGGACTCGAAGCCTCCGAACAGTTCGAGCCCATTGAGATCCTGAGCGCCGTCACATACTTGCAGAACCGAACGCAACCATTCGACTATCTCGATCCCCCGGCGGGCGTGACTGAGGCAGCGGACGTGGCTCGCGGAAAAGTACAGTTCCAGACGCGCGGGTGCCTGGCTTGCCATACGCATAAGACTTTTGCCGATGCGAACGCGTACCGTCCCGAGGACGCCATTGTTCAAGGGCCGGATCTTTCGGGCGTCGGCGATAAATTCCGTGGTGAAGCGGGCCAGCGCTGGCTGTACAGCTGGATCAAAGAGCCCACCCGTTATCATCCCCGGACGGTCATGCCCAATTTGTTCCTCGATCCAATGCCGGCAGGAGAGGGCAAGCTCAGCGATCCCGCGGCCGACATCGTAGCGTTCCTGCTGGAGGACTCGAAGACCGGCTGGGAGCCTGCCGTTGGGACGCTGACGAAACCCACGGAGGTAAACGCCGAGCATCTGGACCGGCTCTTGATTGAGAATCTGGCCGAGACGTTTTCTCACGAGCGAGCTGTGTCCTACGCGGCCAAGGGAATCCCATCCGCGCGGCGGCCTGATTTGAAGGGCGCTGAGGTCGAGTTGCTCGTCGACGAGGCGGCACAGGCCGAGGCCGGATTCCAGCTGAGCGCGGAGCAAAAGCTGATGTATCTCGGCCGTCGCACGCTGGGTAAGTATGGATGCTACGGCTGCCATGACGTGCCGGGCTTCGAGGACGCCAAGCCGATCGGTACGACCTTGGCGGACTGGGGCCGCAAGGATACCGCACGGCTGGCCTTCGAGCACATCAATCAATATATCGAGCATGCCCACGCGGGTGAGCATGCTGCGCATGCGACCACGGTGGCCGACCACGCCGCCGCGGGAACCGAAGGTGGCGCCGACGGCGAGCCGCTTGCCGCGGGACAGATGGCGACGGCGGACGACCACGGTGAGGCATCGGAGGCCGATCGGGAGTTCTATGTGGAGCAGTTGAAGTCCGGCCACCGGGCTGGCTTCCTCTACCAGAAGCTGCTGGAGCCACGCAGTTACGATTACCACAAAACGGAGAACAAGCGTTACAACGAACGGCTGCGCATGCCCCAGTTCCCCTTCACGGTCCATGATCGCGAGGCAGTCGTAACGTTCGTCCTGGGTCTGGTTGCCGATCCGCCTACGGAAAAATACATCTATCAGCCGGATGAAACGTCGCAGGCGGTGCTGGCGGGACGGAAGGTGTTGGAGAAGTACAACTGCGGCGGCTGCCATATGCTGCAGCCGCAGCGCTGGCAGATCGCATTCCAGCCGGAACGGTTCGGGGAACAGGCTGAGGTCACGACGTATCCGTTCGTCAAGTCCCATTTCGATCCAGCGGCGTTGGCGGCTTCGGCCGTGAAGGACCGCTCCGGCCTGCTTCGGGCGGAACTCTCAGGCGTTCCGGCCGTGGACGACTCCGCCGCACCGATTGCTTACGACGACGCGGGCGATCCGCTGGACGACGAGTCGGATTATCGACCGAATCAACTGGAGTTGCCGTTCGAGCTTTGGCAACCCTCGGCCGTGGATGGACACGGGTACGATGTCGGCGTGTTGCCCATCAACGTGCTGGCTGAAAATATCGAGCGGCGGTATGCCGCGGACGGCGGGTTCCTGGCCACCTACCTGCTGCGGCACGTGGTGGCGTTGGAGAAACAAGTCAATCCCGCGGCGAAAGGTACGGAAGCATGGGGCTGGCTGCCTCCCCCCTTGCATGGAGAAGGCAACAAAGTGCAGTCAGAGTGGTTGCACAACTTCCTGCTCGACCCGCATTTGATTCGTCCCGCGGCGTTCTTGCGCATGCCTCGCTTCAACATGTCGCCCGCCGAGGCAACCGCCTTGGTGGCCTATTTCGGTGCGGTCGACGGTGCGGAGTTCCCGTACGCCTACGAGTCGCGACAGCAGGCGGGTCACTTGGCGGCAAAGGAAAGCGAATA
>JBFWYF010000832.1:0-3761 GCA_050186685.1 Pirellulaceae bacterium | reverse complement strand
AACGAGTGCGCGATGAGCCGCGAACTGGGCGTAAGATACTCCACATACCGTCAGATATTGATGAACATTCACCAAGGCCTTCGAGAGGCCCGCCGAAGCACCCAGTATGCCCACGCGGGAGCCTGTCATCGCCAGGCTTTTCGACAAGCTGTTGACGTAGACGAACAATTCCACGTCCTCAAGATACCGCCCTATCGACGTGTGTTCGCCGGAGTAAACGAAGTCCTGGTACACTTCGTCCGACAGAATCACGATACCGTGGTGGGTCGCTAGCCGGGCAATGTCCCGCAACACAGAGGCCGGTTGCACTGCCCCGGTCGGATTGCCCGGTGTATTAACGACGATCATCCGCGTGCGGGGCGTGATCACCTTTCGCAAGTGATCGACGTCCATTTCAAACCGATCTTCCATCCGCAATGGCAGCGAATCGGGAGTCGCACCCGCCATCAGCGCCACGGCGTGGTAATGAGGCCAGGCCGGTTCCGGAATAACCACTTCGTCTCCAGGGCCCAGCAACGCCAGGGCCGCCATACAGACTCCCTCGCTGGCGCCCACCGTGACCGTCAGTTCCGTCTCCGGATCGAACAACCGTCCTGTGACGGACGCAATTTCCTGGGACCACGCCGCCCGCAGCTCCGCAAGCCCTCGGTTCGCGACATAGTGGACACAATCCGCCTCGACCGCTTCACGGATTCCCAGCACTGCCGCATCCGGCATCGGCCAGTCGGGACGACCGATCTCGAGATGCCAGACGCGCTCCCCAGCGGCCTCGAATCGCTTTGCCTGGTCGAAGATCGCGCGGATACCGGATGCGGGCAGAGCGCGGCGCACCGGTGGAATAGTTGCCATCCAAAGCTCTCCTCCATAAGAGTGTGGCAGCGCATCTCAGCGCTCGATGGCGGGGCGGCACGGGACCCGATGCCGGCTTGTTATGCCGCCCTCCGATCGCTCATGGCCGCAGGCCCCCTTGGCGGACTCCGCCGCCAGGATGGCAAACGATACACGTGCGTGCCCGCACGGGTCAATGCCAATAATCGCTCCAGGAAGGGCCCCGCAGGCACAAGCGAGCACGGAACACCACACACGTCCTGTTCTCGAATCAGGCCGCAAAAATACGGCACGAGGGGCGCCGAGTTGCAGAGGTAAGCGTAGCGGGGAGCAACGCGATACACGCGCCCGCGAATGCTCTCGCCATCGGCCAGCCGTACTCCATATTCCGACGGCTCACGCGGATAAATGCGTACCGGAAAGTCAACTCCCAATACGTCTTCCCCGCAGTGGAACGCGGTGCTCGTCGTGGGAGGCAGGCCAATTGTCAGGGTCCAGCCTTCTTGCTCGGCAATGCGGTAATACGGAGAAATGCGCCCTGCGGAATAGGGAGACCGATGATGGTCGGCTGTCAGGATCTTGGCCAAGGGGCCACGTGACGCGACAGCCCGCAATTGGGCGCTCCGCACCGCGCCAGGCATCCGCCGAAACATCTCTCCCAACAGCCCCGTGGCAGAAGGTGTGCGTCGCACATCGTAGACGTAGCTCGGCGACTCGATTCCCTCCTCAGAGGGAAACGCCGGCAGGCACAAGGTCCCCGAGTCGCCTAAGATCGCCTGGAGCGAATTCAAGAACTCAAGTGGTGACCCTTCATAATGGGGCAAATGGTCCCACGATGCGTGCACCATCAAGATCGAAGGAAAGGGCATTCCCGCATCGCTCAAGAAGCGCCGCAGTCTCTCCAGGCAAAAGGGACCATGCTGCCGACGCATGGCCGCTCCGCGCTCGATTCGGTCTGGCGAGCGCGGCGCGGCGCGGCGAGAGCTTCGCCAGTAAGCCCCCAGTTTCTGTGTGACCCCGGGAGCCAGGTAACCGGCCCACCGGCGAAGATCGTTGAATTGCATGCCGGCACCGTCCTTCCCTGGCGTCCTCATGCCGCTGCCAACGATTGGGCCGGTAACGGATCGCGTCCATCGTGCCCAGCCGCTCCACTCTCGAACTCGGAGCCGGTAGTCGGATACTCGACGGCGAACTGACGGGTCCATTCGACCAGCAACGTCCAGCGCCAGACGTGAGAATTGCTGAGCCCGCGGCCGTCGACCAGCCGGTCGGCCTCCGCGGGGAGTCGGTCGAAGTGCCAAACGGGGATTTCCCGAGCGGCCTGACTCGTCAGCACGCCCGCTACCCAGCGACGGGATGTTTGCAGCCAGTTGCGTTCGGGAGTTGCGAAGCCGATCTTGTCGCGGCGCGCTGCAATCTCGGCCGGAATGATGCCCCGCATCGCCTCGCGAAACACCGATTTCGAGACGGCGTCAGGGGAAACCAGAAACTCCTCGGGGAGTGACAACGTGTACCGAGCGAGCTGGGGCGTCAGGAAGGGAACTCGGCTTTCGATGGAGTGGGCCATCGAATTGCGATCTTCGTAGCGCAGGAGGTGGGCCAGGCCGAATTCGCGGACCGCCCGCCGAAGCTCCCACTTCAGCGCCTTGGCCGGAGAATCGAAACGGAGCGGCAACGGTACGACGCCCGCTCCCTGGAACCATTCGTCGTTCATCCAGCTGGGAGACAGATCGCGTTGTAACAACCAACGCCCCCAGTGCTGTATCGACGGCGGGCACAGATAGTCGGCCGTCTGGGCCATCGTCCAGAACCACCCGCAACCCGGAGCGGCTGCACAATGTCCGGCGAACCGCCAGGCTTGCGCCATTCGACGCTGTCGAACCAGCGAAGCCAATCTGGCACCGAGGTGATGGCGGTATCCGCCCAGTAATTCGTCTCCACCCTGACCGTCCAACATGACTTTGATGCCCGTTTCGCGGACTTTCGCGAACACTTGATGCTGGGCCCAGCAACTACTTCCTCCCAATGGCTCGCCATGAGCCTGCACTAGTTCGTAGACGCCCAACGGCAGATCGTCTGGGTTAGGATGCACGACGTGGAGGTCCAATCGCTTCTCTTTCACCACGGCTCGAATCCAGCGCTCCTCGCTCTCGCTCGAGTTCGTGGGAATGAAACTGAACGCCGGAATACGTTCCTGAGGGCCTCGCAGCTCGCGAATCGCACCCACGATTGCGGACGAATCAATGCCTCCGGACAGCATCGCCCCCACCGGAGCGTCGCTGCGCAGGTGCAGGTCCACACTTTCCAAAAACAGCTGCCGCACCTGATTGACCGCTTCCGCGAACGAAACGTCGATCTGTTCGTCCGGCAGATCCCAGTATCGTTCGATGCGCACGGCGCTCGGCGCTGCCTGGTCCACGATCATGTAATGTGCGGCCGGCAATTGGGCCACATCGCGGAACATGGTGCCGTCGCCATGATCGGTGATGCCATACCGCAGGTACAGGTACAGTCGGCTGGGATTCGCCATCCGTGAAACGGGCGTCGTTTCCAGCAGTACGGGAATCTCGGACGCAAATGCGAATCCGGCCGAAGTGGTGGTGAAGTAGAGCGGCTTGATGCCAAAGAAGTCCCGGGCTAGGAACAGTCGCTTGGCGTGATGATCCCAGATGGCGAAAGCGAACATGCCGATCAGCTTCGGCAACACCGCCGGCCCCCACGTCGCGAAACCGGCCAACAACACTTCGGAGTCGCTCTTGGAGTGGAATTGGCAGCCGAGGGAGGTTAACTCGGATCCCAGTTCCCGGAAATTATAAATCTCGCCATTGAAAACCATCGTGTAGCGTCCATCGCTGCTCGTCATAGGCTGCCATCCTGCCTCGCTGAGATCAAGGATCGTGAGCCGCCGGTGAATCATACAGACTTCCGCGCCA
>JBFWYF010000831.1:0-3762 GCA_050186685.1 Pirellulaceae bacterium | reverse complement strand
TGTCGATGTGAAGACGCTTGCCGTTCACCTTGAAATCAACATGTTTTGGGACGGCCTCTTTCACGTCTTCACTTGGATGATGACGGCGATGGGGATCGCCTTGCTCTGGCGCGCGGTTCGTCAACCAAACGTACCTCTTTCGAACAAGACGTTTGCCGGGGCGCTGGCCCTGGGTTGGGGCCTTTTCAATCTTGTCGAGGGGGTCATCGACCACCACATTCTGCACGTCCACCACGTTACGGAGACGCAAGACCACTTGGTTTGGGACGTTACGTTTCTGGCATCCGGCCTGGTGCTTTTCGGCATCGGCTGGTCGCTGATCCACGCCGGGCGTCGAGACGGCGCCGTCAGGCCGGCGTGATTTCGCCACTTCCCACATCGCCCGAGCGGGCTCTTTGTCGCTGATTTCGCCCCGGGGCCTTCTTCGTCACGACCGCTGGCAGCCGGCAATTGGCGAATTTTCCGCAGAAGTTTGGCCGTCTCGGTTCGGCAGGGGGATGTAACGAGTAGAGCCACGTCGAAACACGGCGGAACTGGGTTCAGCCATTCTGCCCGGACGTCCGTCACGTGCCCGAAGATTAGCCCCTTAAGGAGAACCCTGATGAAACGTACCGCATTCCTGGTGTTTGGGCTATCGGCCTATGTCTTGTTTCTCGGCGTATTTCTCTACGCCGTAGGATTCGTGGGGAACTTTCTCGTGCCGACCCGCTTGGATGGTGATCCTGCGGGGCCACTCGGCCAGGCGTTGTGGATCGACCTGCTGCTTCTCGGCATATTCGCCGCACAGCACAGCGGCATGGCGCGCCCGGCGTTCAAGGCCTGGTGGACGCGGTTCGTTCCTGAACCGATCGAACGAAGCATGTATGTACTGGTGACGAATTTGGCGATGGTCTTGCTCTTCTGGCAGTGGCAACCGATTGGCGGAACGATTTGGGATGTGCAGCAACCTGCGGGGCGCGTCCTGGCGTACGGTTTGTTCGCCAGCGGCTGGTTGATTGTGCTGTGGACGACGTTTCTTATCAACCACTTCGACCTGTTCGGGCTGCGACAGGTATGGTTCTATTTCCGCGGGCGACCGTACGCGCCGCTCGGGTTCATGGCGCCCGGGCCGTATCGCTTTGTGCGGCACCCCATGTACATCGGCTGGCTACTGGTGTTCTGGAGCACTCCCACGATGACGGCGGCGCACCTGCTGTTTGCTGTCGGCATCACCGCCTATATCCTGACCGCGATTTATTTCGAGGAACGCGATCTCGTGCGCTTGCTGGGACCGAGCTATGCGGACTACCGTCGACGAGTTCCGATGCTGGTGCCCCGATTACCTCGGCCCACGACGGAACCACAATCTGTTCAACCACCCCTGCCCCACCCTGCCGACAGTGCGGTCTGACGGCGTGAGCATTCGGGGTGCCGGGCAACAGATTCTACATGCCGCGGCCAGTGCGACCGACGAGGGCGGCGATCGCGGCTGTCAGCTCGCGCGGGTCGACCGGTTTGGGGATGTGGACCTGGTAGCCGGCCATCAGGACGCGACGACGGTCGTCGGGCCGGGCATAGGCGGTCAGCGCGATGGCCGGCAATTCCTTGAAGCCATGGCCGCGGGCACGAAGTTCGCGAATCAAGTCGAATCCATCCTGTACGGGCATACCCAAGTCGCTCACCAACACCTGCGGCTGGAACTCGTCGATGGCCGCTAGTGCATGCGCGACGCTGTCAACCACTATGCTTTCGGCCCCGCTTTCGGAAACGATTCGCATCAGGAAACTCCGCGCATCTGGGTCGTCGTCGACCAGCAGCACGCGCACGCCGCTGAGCTTTGCCGGATCCGCGCGACGCGCCACCGCCTGGCCTGACGAGGATGGTCTTGATTCGTCAGGCACTTCGCCGGCTCGAAACGGCGAAATCGGTAAGACCACAAAGAAGGTGGAGCCCCGATTCTCGCCTTCGCTCTCTGCGTAGATGCTCCCGCCGTGCATTTCCACGAGTTGCTTGCAGATGGCCAACCCGAGTCCGAGTCCTCCGTATTCGCGGGTGGTGCTGGAATCCCCCTGGCGAAAACGCTCGAAAATGCGGGTCTTGAGGTGAGAGTTGATTCCGATGCCCGTGTCGGCCACGGCGAGCTCGATGTGTGTGTCCGCCCGTTTCAAGGTGACGTGGACTCTGCCCCCTTTCGACGTGAACTTCACAGCGTTATTAACCAGGTTCCAGACGATCTGTTGCAGGCGAGTTGGATCGCCATGCACGGGGCCCGCCGTGGGATCGAGCGCCTTGGAGACTTGGATTCCCTTGGCCTCCGCGGCGGGCAGAATCGCGCTCAAGGCTCCTTCGACCAGGGTGGACGGGTCCACCGATTGCACATCGAGACGCAGTTTGCCGGAAGTAATGCGGGAGACATCCAGCAGATCGTCGATCAACTGGACCTGGGCCTTGGCATTGCGATCGATGGCTTCCACCGCCTCCGTCAACGTGGGCGAGCCGACGCCGCTCATTTTCAGTACTTGCGACCAGCCAACGATGGCACTGAGGGGCGTCCGCAACTCGTGCGATAACGTGGCCAGGAAATCGTCCTTCAGCTGGTTTGCACGTTCGGCATCGGTGCGGGCCGCCCGTTCGCTGAGCAATAGCTCCTCGCGCTCGCGCTCGAAGTGAATGCGGGCGGTGACGTCGCTGACGATCGCCAGCCAGATATGGGGCTCGGAGTGGTGCGAGATGTTCCACTCCAGGTGAACAGGCTCGCCGTCACAGCGCCAAAACGGCAGGACTCCGCGCCAAGCGCCGCGTTGCCGTAACGCGTCGTCGATATGTGCGGCTTGCTCTTGATGTTCTTCCTGGACGAAGTCGAGTAACGGAAGACCGACAATCGACTGCAACGGGCGTTGCAGGAGTGCGCACATGGAAGGATTGACGTCCAAGTAGGCCAGCTCGGTCGTCAGCAATGCGATGCCGTTGATCGCGTTATCGAAGACCGCCCGGAACTTGGCCTCGCTCCGACGCACCTCGTTCTCCGCTTCGCGCGTCCGCAAATAGGCTTTGACGGTGGCGATCAGCACAGGCGGCTCCACCGGGTGCGTCAGGTAGCCATCCGCCCCGGCCTCGAAACCGTGCACCTTGTCGGAATCGGCCACGAAGGTCGCCGACAGATGCACGACGGGCAGTCGGGCGGTGGCCTCGGCCCGACGCAAGCGGCGGCAGACTTCGAAACCATCGATGTCCGGCAGATTGACGTCCAAGACGACCAGATCGACTCCTTGCGAAACCTGCGCGAGCGCTTCGCTTCCCGTACCAGCTTCGAGTACTCTCCAACCCGCGCTGCGCAGGACGCGTGACGTGGAGTACAACGTGGCCGGATTATCGTCGACGACCAGAATCCTGATATGGCTGTGCACGATGGCCTACCTTTGTGCATCCGGCGGCGAAGCATCTGTTTCTTCCGTCGGTACGGCTTGACCGAGACGAATGGGAATCGTGACAAAGAACGTCGAACCGACTCCCACTTCGCTGGTCATGCCTACCCTGCCTCCCAGCAACTCGGCAATTCGCTTACTCAATGAAAGTCCCAGCCCTGTGCCTCGCCACTTCCGCTGCAAGGGAGAATCGATCTGGGTAAAATCGTCGAAAATGATCCCGTGATGCTCTGGCGCAATGCCAATGCCCGTATCGGAAACGGAAAACGTCACGGCCTCCGCGCTCTCGCGCCGTGCTGTGACGCGTATCGTGCCCTCCTGAGTGAACTTCAGCGAGTTGGAGACGTAGTTTCGCAAG
>JBFWYF010000830.1:0-3762 GCA_050186685.1 Pirellulaceae bacterium | reverse complement strand
CCCGCGAGCTGAACGTACCGAGGCCTGGAATCGTGAAATCATCGAGCGTGATTACGGGCGTGGCGCCCGCCCATTTCACGTCGATCGGCAACGGGACCTCGACATCATGCTTGCCGTACTTGATGCGGCTGTAGAACATCCACTTGTCACCTGCGGGAAGTTTTTCGACCCGGCCAATCGTGTACTCCTCCTTGGCCAGCGGCCCGTCTTCTTTCTTGCCAATCACCGTGAATTGGCCGACCAGCTTGACGTTTGTCATTCGCTGGGTGAATTGTTCAAACCGCGCGTCGGCTGCCGCCGTGGAAGGGGGCGCCGGTTTCTCGGGTTCCTGAGCCGTCGCAGTTGAAAGGATCGCGGCCATCCCCAGCCATAGTGCGCAACGCAACATCGGGCACTCCTTCGGAATCTAAGGAACCATTCAGTCGTCGGACAGACTTGGTCCAATGTAGTGGATCAACGAAGGACTTGCGATGTCGCACCGCTTCAGGCATAACGTGGAGAGACGTCACGCCGTCGCCCCACGGCCACATGCCCCTGGCCGGGGCCTGCCTGTATCCCACCTTTGCCATACTGTTCGAGACCGATCCCGTCTGAGGGGTAATGGTATGCTACATGCCAATTACGAAAGCCGGCCGATGGCTGCGTTGGGAGTGCTCTGGTTCGGACTAGGAATCGCCGGCGCGGGAATGATTGGGCCGGTTCTTGGTGCGGATTCTGACGGAGAACGGATCTATCGAGCGCAGTGCGCCCGTTGCCACGGGGAACATGGCGAGGGGACGTCCGATGCCTATGCACAACCCCTGGCGGGCGATCGGGGCCTGCAGGAGCTCGCAGCGTACATCGCGAAGACGATGCCCGAGGACACCGACGAAAAGTGCACCGGAGCGGATGCGGAGAAGGTCGCTGCCTTCATCTATGAATCGTTCTATTCAAGAGCCGCCCAGATCCGGAATCAACCGGCACGACTCGAATTGTCTCGACTCACCATACGCCAATACCAGCAGACGCTGGCCGACCTGATTGGCAGCTTTCGCACCGGCACGGCCCCTCGATCTCAGGAGCACGGACTGCGGGGCGAGTACTACAAGTCGCGCCGCTTCCGGCGCGGGGACCGAGTTCTTGAGCGGGTCGATTCGGAGATTCAATTCGACTTCCGGGACGGCAGCCCCGCGCCCGGCAAGTTAGAACCTCGCGAGTTTTCGATCCGATGGCAGGGTTCCCTCTACGCCCCGGATACGGGGGACTACGAATTCCTGATCCGTACCGACCACGCCGCCCGTTTCTGGCTGAACGACTTGAACGATGGCCGACCACTGATCGATGCCTGGGTCAAGTCGGGAGACGACAACGAATACCGCGCCGGCTTGCGTCTGATCGGTGGCCGTTACTATCCGATCAAACTCGAGTTCTCCAAAGCGAACCAGGGCGTGGAGAAGAAGGACGACAAGAAGCCAATTGCCCCGGCCTTCCTGGAGCTGCGCTGGAAACTGCCGCGGCAGACCGCCGAAGCGATTCCCGGCCGATACCTGGTTCCCGAAGTGGGGCCCGAGACCTTGGTGGTCAGCACGCCCTTCCCGCCCGACGATCGCAGTGTCGGCTACGAACGGGGCACATCGGTGTCACGCGAATGGGACGCCGCCACGACCGACGCAGCTTTGGAAGTGGCAGCCTACGTCGCCGCACGTCTCGATGCGCTGTCCGGAGTGCAGGCCGCGGATACCGACCGTCCCACGCTCCTGCGGACATTCGCCGAACTTCTGGCCGCGCGAGCTTTTCGACGCCCGCTGAGCGACGTCGAACGAGAACGGTACATTCATCGCCAGTTCACGGACGCGGCCGACGCCGACTCGGCCGTCAAGCGCGTCGTCCTGCTCGTGCTGAAGTCGCCTCATTTCCTGTACCGGGAGATCGATCCGAGCGATCCCTACGATGTCGCCTCGCGACTTTCCTACGCGCTGTGGGATTCCTTGCCGGACGAAGCGTTGTTATCCGCAGCCGCTCAAGGTGAACTGGCGACGCCCAAGCAGATCCGGGCCCAGGCGGAGCGGATGATGGGTGATTACCGCACCCGGGCCAAGGTTCGCCAGTTCTTGCTCCATTGGCTGAATATCGATCAGCTGCCTGACGTGTCCAAGGATCCGGAGAGTTTTCCCGGCTTCGATGCGGCGATTGTGACCGACCTGCGCACGTCACTCGACCTGTTCCTGGACGAAGTGGTGTGGAACGACTCGTCGGACTTCCGCCAATTGTTGCGAGCCGATCATGTCTACATGAACGGGCGCCTGGCCCAATTCTATGGTGCCGATCTCGACCCGTCGGCACCGTTCCAGAAGGTGTTTCTCCAGCGCGATCATCGTGCGGGGGTTCTGTCGCACCCCTACTTGATGGCGGGGCTCGCCTATTCGGCCTCCAGCTCGCCCATTCACCGGGGGGTGTTTTTGTCGCGCAGCATTCTGGGCCGTGTGCTCCGGCCGCCGCCCGAGGCCGTCGCTCCGCTGCCCGCCGAGTTGCATGCAGAACTGACTACGCGAGAACGAGTTACGCTGCAGACTCGTCCCGAAGCGTGCCAGTCGTGCCATGGGATGATCAATCCCCTGGGATTTACCCTGGAGCGATTTGATGCCGTCGGCCGATACCGCGACCAGGAACGCGGTCGCCCGGTCGACACGCGCGGTGAATATCTGACGCAGGATGGTCGGCTCGTCAAGTTCAGCGGGGTCAAAGATCTGGCCGAGTTCGTCGCCGCCAGCTCCGAAAGCCACGCGGCGTTTGTGGAACAGATGTTCCACTATATGATTAAACAACCGATTCGGGCTTACGGCCTGGAAAGCATGCGCCGGCTCCAGGCGGATTTTGTGCGCAACGATTTCCACATCCAGCGCCAGTTGATTGACATCGTCTCGCTCGCCGCTTTCCCTCCGCAGTCACCACAGAAGGAATCGACTCCGTGAACGCCATGCGCAGCCGCAGACAGTTCATCCGGGACCTGGGAATCAGCACGGCCATCACTCCCTTTCTGCTCAACTTGTCCAGCCTGGGGTTTGCCAACCAACAGCTCCGGAAGCAGCGTTTGGTGGTCATGTTCAGCCCGAATGGCGTCGTGCCAACCGCGTTCTGGCCGGACGAGACCGGCAGTGAGTTCTCGTTCAAAGAGTGTCTCACACCGCTGGAGCCGTTCCGCGACCGAACGCTTGTACTGCACGGCGTATGCGACAAGGTCCGCGGCGACGGCGACAACCACATGCGCGGAATCGGGTGCCTGCTGACCGGTACCGAGTTGTTTCCCGGCAATATCCAAGGTGGCTCCCACACCCCGGCCGGTTGGTCGAGCGGGATTTCGATCGATCAGGAGATCAAGAATTTCCTGCAATCCAATCCAGCGACTCGGACCCGTTTCGGCTCGCTCGAGTTCGGTGTCATGGTACCGGAGCGTGCGGACACCTGGACCCGTCTGGTCTACGCCGGGCCCAACAAGCCGGTGGCGCCCATCGATGATCCCTATCAGATGTTCCAGAGGTTGTACGGCCGTGCCAAGGACCGCGAGCACTTGCAGAGCGTCCTGGACGACCTTGGAGAGGATCTGGCCAAGGTCAAGGCGCTGGTCAGTGCCGAGGATCGCCGGTTGCTCGAAGAACACGCCACCTTTGTCCGCGAAATGGAAGCAGAGCTGCGAACGAATCGCGACCCGCTGCTAGGCCACGCGGTGCCCCAACTCGAGCCGGGCGTCAAGGAAGAGAACAAAAATATCCCGCTGCTAAGCAA
>JBFWYF010000829.1:0-3764 GCA_050186685.1 Pirellulaceae bacterium | reverse complement strand
GCGGACCTGACCCGCACGCGCGACGACGTATCGATCCTAGTCGGCTCGTTCTCCGTCAGCACGCAGCGCATGCTGGACACGCTGCCGCACGTCCAGGAACCTCTGCGGCCCCTGGTACTCCTGCAAGAGCAGCTTTCCGAGATCTTCCGCAAGCTGAACGTCGTGCGGGTCACGGGCAAGGTCCAAGCGTCGTACATAGCCGAGGCGACCCGTCTGGAAGACCTGTTCGACGGCATTTTCAAACAGTTGCAGGTGGCCCAAGGCGAACTGCACGAACTGTCCTCCGGCATTCGCTTGCTCGACGAGCACGTGCCGCGGTTCCAGCTGTCGGGTACCGCCGTCAAAGATGCGTTGAGCGCGTTCGGAGCCCAGGTGGCGACGTAACGTCGAGGCGAGGGTGAGCGGCACGATCAGTTGACGACGTTGCGCAGAGGAAGCCCCAGCAGCATGCGACGGCAGGCCTCGGCTCCCTTGACCCGCATGTCCCGGAGACCCTGCTCGCTGTAAAAGGCGTTGTGCGCATTCAGGATCACCCGGTGGTGGGCCGGATGATGCGGGTCTCGCCAGGCGACGAGCAGCGGGTGGTCCTCTGGCGGTGGTTCCTGGGGCAACACGTCGATACCCGCTCCGGCTAACTGGCCACTCGCGATCGCCTCGGGAATGGCCGCCACATCCACGACGCGTCCGCGCGACGTGTTGATCAGGAAGCTGGCCGGAGGCAGTTTCTGAATCGCCGTCGCATCGATGATGTGGTGCGTTTCCTGGCTCAGCGGGCAATGGCAGCTCAATACGTTGCTGCGTACCAACAGTTCGTCGAGTGACTCCGCGCGCCAGATTCCCAGTGCCTTGTCGTAGCCATCCGGTTTATGAGGGTCGTAGAAAGCGACGTTCATCCCGAATGCCTTCGCTCGCACGGCGGCGGCCGTGCCGATCCGCCCCAACCCTACGATGCCAAACGTCTGCCCCCGCAGCCGCTGGAGCGGCGCCACATGGCTGTAACGCCAAGAAGCGTGCGCGGGACGCAGGAAACTGTTCTGATAGGCAATGCCACGGGCGAGCGCCAACATCATGCCGATCGCGGAATCCGCCACTTCCTCTGTTCCGTAGTCCGGCACGTTCGCCACCGGTATGCCCCGCGTGCGCGCGAAGGCATGATCCACGTTGTCGTAGCCGACACCGCAGCGCACGATCAGCCGGCAACGCGTCAGCCGCTCGATCGTCGCGCGCGTGACCTTGAGCGTGTGGTACACCATCAGTCCGTCGACGTCCTCGACGCGTCCCCACAGCTCCTGCTCGTCGGTGACATCCAGCGATTCCACGCGTGCCAGTTCGCCCAGAATCGACTGTTCCACTTCCAGCGATCCATGTTGAAAGTCCGCAATCGCAATCCGCGCCGTCGTCGTCATACCGTCCTCATGGCTCGTAAACCGATCCGCCGCAGCCGGACTTCCGCAAGTCCGTACGCCCGTCCAAGTCAGCCGGTGGGGCGTCCAGGGCGGCGTTAAATGGGCCCCAGTCTACTCCTCCCCGGCCACCTCGTCGCGATGGGTTCGACGAACAGCCCACGTCCCACCGTGGGCTTGGCCCTCTTGCCGGCTCACCCACGGAATTCCGGACATGCCGGTTAGTCCATGCCTGCCGGTTAGCGAGCTATTTCTCGATGACTGCGAGTCTGCGGGCCGATGCAAGGTCTATGTCCCTGCGTCGTTCAGGACGTGCTGTTGGGCTGATGGACCGGCGCGTAAGAATCCCTTTCCTGCGAAGGACCCGTCCATGTACTCCATGCCCCAGTATCCCGCGGTCATTCTGGTGATTGACGACGATCCGCTTATCCTGACGGGTGTCGCAGCCACGCTGGACATGGCTGGCTATGAATGCCATTGTGCACGCGATCCAGAAGCGGCTCGCAAAGCCGCCCGTGCCGAAAGCCTCGACCTGATCATCTGCGACGTGAATCTGAACGGGATCAGCGGCCTCGAACTGTGCAACGAACTGCGCAAGGAAACCCACGCACAGGACGTTCCCGTATTGTTCGTGTCGAGTCACCAGGCCCCGGACATCATCCGCCGCGCCCACGATGCCGGCGGAGCGTATTACCTGCGCAAACCGTTCGACCCGGACGTGCTCGTCGAACTAGTCGGCAAAGCGCTCTGGATGCCGCACCTGGTCCGCAGCCGCATCGATCGCGTTGAACCCGCTCGCCCACTCCGCAATGCCGCGTTTGATCGAGCACGTCAGGAGGCAAGCATCCGGCCCGCCGGCCGACCTCTGGACGTGAATCACGACGCCCTCTGACGCGCCGGACTCCGCAGTCATTTCGCCACTGCTGGCACGGCCAGCAGTGGCGCGCACCGCGGGGAAATCGACCGCGAAGCGATGCCCCACACGTCCTCTCTCCCGGTACCCCCGGGAGAGAGCCAGGGTGACGGCCTAGAGCGTGATCCCGGTCAGCCGCTGCCGCGGCAGCGGCTTGTCTACTGCCACAGCCACGAGATCGTACTCGTGCGTCCCCACGATCTCACACGGCACAATATCACCGCTACGCAAGCGCTGACGATCACCTGTCACGTAGACCACGCCATCAACGTCCGGAGCGTCGCCCCGGGTGCGCCCCATCCACACATTGCGCTCCTGCGGCACAGGCTGGTCGAGGATCACCAGGCTGCGTTCTCCGACCTTGCGCTGACAGTGCGCGAAAGCAATCGGCTGCTGGACCGCCATGAGCCGTTCCCGCCGTTCCGCGCGCACTTCCTCCGGCACCTGGTCCGGCAGCCGCGCCGACGGTGTGTCCGGTTCATACGAGTACGTGAACACGCCCAACCTGTCGAAACGCTGCGCGGCGACGAAATCGCACAGCTCCTGAAATTCCGACTCCGTCTCGCCGGGAAATCCTGTGATAAAAGTCGTCCGCAACGTGAGCCCCGGTATCTGACGGCGGAGATCCGCAAGCAACTTCTCCGTCTCCGCACGCGTCACGCGACGGGACATGCGCCGTAACATGCCGTCGCTGATGTGCTGCAGGGGCATGTCGACATACGGCAGAATGCGCCGGCTGGACGCCATCACTTCCAGCAACTCCGGAGAGATATACATCGGATAGAAGTACATCAGCCGGATCCAATCCAACCCTTCGATAGCATCCAGCTGCCGCAGCAGTTCCGCCAGCCGCGGCTCGCCGTACAAGTCCATGCCGTAGTACGTCGTATCCTGCGCCACGACGATTAACTCACGCACGCCATCCGCCACCAGTTCCTGGGCTTCGCGAAGCACTTCCTCCATCGGCTTGGTAGCGTGCTTGCCGCGCATCTTCGGAATGGCGCAAAACGTACATAGCCGATCGCACCCTTCCGAGATCTTGAGGTAGGCGAAATGTGGTGGCGTGATCCGCAAACGGCTCGTGTCGGGCAGGGGCCGGATCGGTGCGGGCTGAAACACCGTCCGCTGCTCCGCGAGACTCCCGAGCATCCGGTCGGCGACCTTGGTGATCTGCTCGCGTCCGAAAACGCCGACCAGGGAATCGATGTCCGGCCGTTCCGTCAGCAGTTCGTCCTTCTGACGTTCCGCCAGGCATCCCGAAACGATCACCCCGCGAGTCCGCCCGCGCCGTTTCAGATCCAGCATCTCGTCGATCGCGCCGAACGACTCCGTCCGTGCCTGCTCAATGAAACCGCAGGTATTGACGATGACGAAATCCGCCCCGTCCGGTTCGGTAACGAGCTGGTAGCCGTCCAGCTGTAACAGCCCCAACATCCGTTCGCTGTCTA
>JBFWYF010000828.1:0-3775 GCA_050186685.1 Pirellulaceae bacterium | reverse complement strand
GATGAGATCCATTTGGGGCGGGCCGCCGTCCAGATGCAGATTGATGACGGCCTTGCGGGAAGACCGGACACCTACAGCGGCCTCCGCCCTCAACAACTCGGCCAGTGTCAGTCCGCCCATCGTCAACGCGCCGGCAGTGAGAAACTGGCGCCGCGAAATCCCGTCGCAGTGCCGGTAACTTCGACCCAGAATCGACAGCATGGGAATGCTCCTCGTGGGCGGGGCTGCGGTGTCCGAATCGCTGGACAGGCCGGCCAGGGAATGATGGCAGGAGGGTACCTGATCGGGCTACGCGTAACCATGAAGATGTCAGACCGAGCGGTCGGACGCAAGTCTCGAAGGCCGGAACCGGCGTGCCCGGGAGGGAATGAAAGCAAAGACGCCGCCGAGTGGGGCTCGGCGGCGTCTTCAGAAGTGCACGATCGAGGACTCGAACCAGGGGGGATTACCGCGTCACCCGGGCGGGTGGAGCGGCTTTGGCCGGAAGGGTGCCGCGAGAAGTCGATGCGGCTGGCCGGCCTCCAGAAG
This sequence comes from Pirellulaceae bacterium, assembly GCA_050186685.1. Taxonomy (GTDB): domain Bacteria; phylum Planctomycetota; class Planctomycetia; order Pirellulales; family Pirellulaceae; genus CAZFLF01. Next base: position 3,247 of record JBFWYF010000828.1, on the reverse strand, counting down.
TGACTGGAGCAGCGGAAGACGCCTGCGAGGCCGTGGCTCGAGCGCCATGGCCGCCATCCTGCGTCGTGCCCGCGAGAAAGTTGTGGATCTGAGCCGCTTCACGCAGCCGATCGAATTCTTCTGCCATGGCGATACGGATCTTCTTTTCGTGTATATCCCGTCTCAGTTCGTCGGCCACCGCCGCCTTGTCCTGCACCACCGGCTTCGTACGACCGAGGCACCGCATGATGATGAACTTGTCGCCCACCGCCACGATGCCGGACAGTTCATCCGCCTTGAGCCGAAACGCCTCCGCTTCCAGCACGGGTTGACCTCCGAATTGCCGGATCGGCGGAACTTTGCCCTGGTTGGACCGCGAGATCGGCTCCAGCGAGTACTGCTGTGCCAGTTGGCCGAAGAACTCCTCCGTGGGATTGCTTCGCGCCATCTCCCAGATCCGATTGGCTTCCCGCTGGCTGTTCAGCACAATGGCTTGCACTTCGACGCGCTCGCCGTAGTTCGACTGAAAGCCTTTCTCCAGGTCCTCGGGCGTGATCTGGACAACGTTGCCGACGATCATTTTCAGAGCGACGCTGGGCCAGACCGAGTCGCGAACATACAGCTCGGCGGAGACATTTTCCGTTTCGGTCACGGCCTTCAGCCATCCTTCCACATCGGGAGACCGATCGGGCTTGATGAAGCCGTAAGCTTCGGCGGCTCGCAGGACTTCCTGATCGATGTCGCGCTGCGAGACCTGCTTGTTCTGCCGGCGCAGCTCCTGCTCCAGCAGCTTCCGATTGATTTCGCCTTCCAGCACGTCCTTTCCGTGGCGGACACGGCACTCGTCGGCCAGCTGCTGGAGCGTGACTTTCTGATCGTTGATCGTAGCCGCGATGCCCGGCAGCTGTTGAGCCAGCTGCGCGTTGTTGTAGACGTTGACGACCTTCGCCTGGGACTGCATCTTCTGGAACAGTTCCGCGGCGGCGGCGCGCAGCTTGTTATCGCGGATCTGCTCGCGAAGCTGGCCTTCGATCTGCGGCAGCTGGTTACTGGAGACGTACGATTCCGGAATGTGTTTCTCGCACTTCAAAATCAGGTACTGATTGGCGGCGTGAATAACGGGAGAGATCTGGCCTTCCTTGAGCGAAAACGCGACGCGTTCGATCTCCGGGTCGCCGATGTGACGGCGAATCGGCGGAATCTGACCGCGAGCGGCGGCGCTGTTGGGATCCTCGGACTTCTCTTTGGCGAGATCCTCGAAGCGATTCGGCTGGGCCGTCACTTCCTTGAGCAGGGCATCGGCTTTCGCCTGAGACGAAACCGCAATCAGACGCACGCGAACCTGCGGGCCATACTCCGACTCGAACGCCTGACGCACATCTTCCGGTGTGACTTCGATCTGCGTCGCCGCCAGTCGGCGGAGCGCGATCGTGGGCCAGATGATCTCGCGGCGGTATTGGTCGGGACTGATATCGCGTTCCTCCTTCAGCATCGCGAGCCAGCGATCGTTCGACAGGCCGAATTTCTTGGCCGCGCGGGTGACTTCGTCCTCGACATCCTGCTCCGTGATGGCGATGCCCTGCGCCTGGCACTCCTGCCAGATCAAGTACTTGTTGACGGTCGTTTCCAGGACCTCTTTGCCGAAACGGCGGAGGCACTCGTTATTGAGTTGCTCGCGCGTGATCTGTTCGTTGTTGACGATGGCCATCACGGCTGGATTCGGATCGGCCGGACTGGCAGGAGTCTGGGCGGCAGACGCAGGGATCTGGGAAGCGGTGGCGGCGCTGCGGCCGGGCGTGGCCACGGTGCGTGCCCCTGCCGGCACGACGGGGCTGCGAGCCGGCTGAGTGGTCCTTGCGGGCTGAGCCGCGCGTGGCGATTGGGCATTCGCAGAGTGCGGCCCGAGAGTTCCGCGACCCAGCAGAAAGCTGACGACGAGCGCCACGACAGTCAGGGCGATCGGCAGATAGGGACGTGCGCGCCGGGCAGCGTCCGCGAGTAAGTATCGAGTGTCCATACGGTTCATCGCGGTTCCTCCCTGAACCACCGGATCGAGAATTCAAACCATGCGGCCGGAAACGATCCTGCTTTCGGCCTGACGGCGCGGGAGTATAGGAACCAGTTTCGGACCGGTCAAGGCAAACCCGCGAACGTTCTCGCCCACCAGCATCCTGACACTTGACAGCCGCAGAGTGGGGCTGACATTGACGGCACCGGCTTGTCTACTACAATGCGACACCTTTTATCAGGCCAGGAGAATCTGGTTACGACATGTCGGTTCCCTCACGTACCCCTGACGGCGTTCACGAAGCGGCTCGCCGCGAGAAACTGGCACGCTTGCTGACCATGGGCATTGATCCGTGGGGCGGGCGCTTCGACGACCGCGCTTCGATTGAAGCCATCCGCGCGCGCGCTTCGGAAGTGATATTTCACCGAGCCGACGGATCGACGGCAGTTTTGCCGGACAAAGTGGGCGACCCGGACACCTTCCGGACCTGGCTGGCCGGGCAGGGAACGGGCGAAATGCGCGGGCCGCGCGTGCGGGCTGCCGGTCGGATCATTCTGCAGCGAGATACAGGTAAGCTCCGGTTCGTCAATATTCAGGACTGGACAGGCCGCATTCAGCTGTTCATCGGCAAGGCACAGGTCGGCGAGCAGAACTGGGAGCTGGCCGGCTGTTTCGATCTGGGCGATCTGATCGGAGTCGATGGCGAACTGCGGCGGACCAAGACCGGTGAACTCACCATTTTTGCGGATCAGCTGCATTTTCTCGGCAAGTCCCTCGAACCGCCTCCCGAAAAGCACCACGGGCTGACCGACCTGGAAATGCGCCAGCGGATGCGGTACCTCGATCTGACGTATACCGAAGGCGTGCTTCTAAGGTTCTTGAATCGCACCAAGGTCGTCCACTCCATCCGCCAGACGCTCGCCCGCGACGGGTTTGTGGAAATCGAAGGTCCCACCCTGCATGCAATCGCTGGTGGGGCCGCAGCCCGCCCGTTTATCACGCAGCACAACGCGCTGGGCATGCAACTGTATCTGCGCATCGCGCTGGAATTGCACCTGAAGCGGCTACTGGTCGGAGGGATGGAACGAGTTTATGAGCTGGGCCGCGTCTATCGCAACGAAGGGATCAGTCCCCGGCATAACCCGGAATTCACCATGCTGGAGGTATACCAGGCCTACGGTGACTATCGATCCATGATGGATTTGACGGAACGGATTATTCTGGATGCGATTGGAGCGATCGACGGCGAGTTTCAGCGAC
>JBFWYF010000827.1:0-3779 GCA_050186685.1 Pirellulaceae bacterium | reverse complement strand
TACTGAACTTTCTCGGCGGCAGCGGCGATGATGTGCTAGATGTGATTACGGTGGGCGACGCCACCCACCCGCTTGGCAAGACAGGCTTCTTGACGTTGGATGCCGGCCAAGGTTTGGACACGGTGAGGCTTGATGACTCGGCTCATTCGAAGAATCGGAATTACGTTATCGCCAGCGATGGCCAGGTCTCGTATGACGGCGCCCCACGCCTGCAATTCCTAGCCGCCGAAATCCTGAACCTCACCGCCGGCGGCGGCGATGACAGACTCGACGTGACGGGTGTTCCGGAGGGAACGGATGCACTCGTAAATTCCGGCGCCGGCGTCGATCGGATTTCGGTGTCGCTCGATGGCCTCGCGGCTTTGGCAAGAGTCGATGGTGGCGCCGATGGCGGTGCGCTGGCAATCCTCGATGCTTCTCCCTTCGGGCAGCAATACACGTTCGGCGGCATTCTTGGGAACGAAGTTGACTTTGCAATTTTCCGGGGTATTGAGCCGAAGGTGACGTACAAAAACGTCAGCACGGTGACTCTCGCCGGCACTGCCCAGGGCGATGTCGTCAATATCTCGGGAACGCCAGGCGGCATGTCCATTTCCGTCGACGGGCGCGGGGGCGCCGACACACTGACAGGGAGCAATAGCGTAAACGTCTTCTTCGTGACGGGCGCCGACGCAGGTGTGCATTCGGGCACTGGCAGTCAGGTGGCATTCGCTTCGTTTGAGATTTTACAAGGGAAAGCCGGCAGCGACTATTTCGTTTTCCAGGGCGGTTCCGTGAGTGGACGAGTGGAAGGGGACGAAGGAGTCGATACGCTCAGCTATGCCGGTCAGACCGAGGCGGTATTCGTTTCCCTCGCGGACGGCATGGCCACCGGTGTCGGTGGAGGTCAAGCGGGTCGCCTTTCTGGGATCGAGAATGTGATTGGCGGTCCTGCAAATGACGTGCTTATCGGCGATACCGCTGCCAACGCGCTCTACGGAGGAGGAGGCGTCGACGACCTGCAAGGCGGCGCAGGAAACGATCTCTTAATCGGCGGCGTCGGAGCCGATGCGATCCGGGGCTCCGATGGCGACGATCTGCTCATCGCCGGAGACATCGTGCTCAGCGACTATTACGGACTCGCCCTCCAGTCGCTTTACGAACGCTGGTCGCGAGCCGATCTCGGCTACGATGCACGAGTCGCCGAGATGGAGGCCGACCTGATCGCTGCCGTTCTCGGCGACGACGACGAAGACGAGCTCTTGGGCCAAGGCGATCGAGACTGGTTCTTCTCTAATTTCCGGGACGACGAGCTCGATCTCGAAATTTTGGAAATCCTCATCAGCGAGGTGGAACTCGTTCCCATCATTCAATGACGACTGATCGCGGCGGAGCTTATCCACCGGCTCTCGTAGCAAACTTCGCTCGAGAAGCCGCTTGTGGTGATGATCGGTACATTTGCAGCCTACGGGCCGTGCTCCGCTGATACGGAAGGCGGAATCCCGCCATGAATTGTTTGCAAAGTGCGTTTGCTGTTGAGGCAAGGTCGAAGGCCCGAGTAGTAACAGCCCTTCCGCTCTACTCGCAGTAGCCTCCTTCCCAACCATTTACGGGCTCTGATCACCACGATCTCAAGGAAAGGTTCCTATGACAGCACCAACCGTCGTCGCCCGCGACGCGGACGCCTTGCGCCGGGTGGCCCAACTCCTCCCCCGCGCCTTCCCGCTAGTCGGGCACTACCCCATGAGCGGCTCGGTGCGAATTGAACCGGGGACGGTATACGGCGGAGATCGGTTTTTCGTCAGCCTGGAGGGCGGATGGGCGGTGTTCACCTCCGGTCGCACGCTATACCGGCAGCCAGAAGGCGACTTCGTCCGCGACAACCTGCTGATCGCCTTTGGTCAGGGCGCCCAGCGGGCGGCTTGGCTAGTGCCGTTGGCCCACGCAGAGATGACGTTCCTGATGGCCCTGGCCGGCACCTTGGCCGGCCCGATCGGCACGACCGCCGCGATCACTGTGGGGCTGGCACACCTGGCAGAGTTTTACACCCACAACAAGCCGAAGGTGGACCGAGCCGTGCGTTACCTCAGGCCGACGCTGGCGTCGCTCACCGCGTTCGCGACCCGCTGCCCACAACTGTTCTGGCTTTTGTGCAAGGGTTTGGCCCCGCGACTGGGGCGGGCGGCCCTTCAAGGGATCACGGCCTCCGACGTGGCGTATTTCCTGGGTAAACTCCTCGGCGGAATTGGGGCCGCCCCGGAGCTGTCCCTCCGCGGCCTGCTGTCGGCGGCGGCGATGGCGTCCTCCTTGACGGTTGTGCTCCGCGGCCCGGGAATGGTCGGCCACGGCGCCCTGGCCCAGGCCCAGAACCTCGTCCAGCAGCTCCAGGCCGCGGGGATCAGCGTCACGGACCAAGAAGCCATGACGGTGGTGACGGCCCAGTGTCTGCGGCAACCGGAAAACCAGCGCGCGCTCGACGAGCTGATCCGAAACGCCAGCGAGGCCGCCCCGCTGATCGAGAGTCTATCCAAGGTCCTGCGCACAAGTGTCTGAGTGGCGGAGTGACAATCCCATTTTTGACCGCGCCTGGCCGGCGAAGACTCAAGGTGATCGGAGTCGTAACCCGGCTCAGCGCGGGGCTCTCAGTTGCCCGGCGGAGATGATTGGCCAGTCTATTGAGCAACTGAATTGCTCAGCAGCTTCGCATACCGGGCCTCGTACTCCGCGAGAATGGAGGCACGGGTCACGTGGGACTCGCCGGGGCCTGCTCGTTCCGGCAGGCGTTGCAGCGAGTTGCGGAATTTGGCGTCCAGGTCCCGAAAATAAGCCGACTCGCTTTCGCGGCACCAGTCCGGCAGCTGCCCTGCTTGACGCAGCCGCCGAATCTCTTCGAGCCGCTGGCGCTGCTCGCCCGGCGATTGGCGTTCGATGTTGGATGCGATTTGCCCTCGATGGTGTGAAGCCTGCTTTCCGCTATCTGGATAAAGGTCTCCAAATTGCTTTGAGCAATCAGCGGTAGAGGTCGACTCGTGGCATCAACCTTCGAATCACCGGCTATCGCGATTGCTGCCAGCGGCTTCTGCGAGGAAACCGATTGGAGCACGTCGTCCACATAGTCGGCCATGGACTCGAGGGCGGAAGTCTTCGCAACGGACTTGAGTGAAGCGAGACGACTGACCAAATCCTCGCGGCTCGACCTGGCACGTTGCGACTGCTCCAAGTGAAAGCTCGCTGGCAGTTCATTGTGGGAAACCTTCACAACGTCCGCCTCGAGCAACGCCAACTGATCCTTGTCCAGTCGTCGCTTGGCGCGACGAAGGGTCGACTGTTCCGCCTTGATCGCCTTGCGGATGCCTGCCATCACGACATTGTGTTCCGCAATCAGCGATTGAACTCGCCTGAGTAAGGCGGGTGGTTCAAACACCGGAGCCACATCCTCCAGGATGATTTCCTGATAGCCCGGAAAATCAGGGCTGAAACGCGAAGCAGGACATTGCGACAAGGAGGCATTGATCGCCGGCCCGATGGCATCGGCAATGACGAGGTGAACGGGGACAGCCTCACGCGTGCGCTGAAGAGCTATACAATCCGGCAGCTGCCCTCCTCGCGGACTTCGACACCAGTCGATCGGTGCTCAAGGCAAAACATGTAGAATGGCTCACGCGGATGGCGGTGCCCGCGTTGCAAGGGAACAACTGGGTCTGGGTGCGAGGTTTCGCCAGCAAGGCCGGCGAGGAAGGAAGCAACGAGCGCCTTTCGCGGGCACGTGCTGACGCGGTTATCGCGGAACTGTTGCGACA
>JBFWYF010000826.1:0-3791 GCA_050186685.1 Pirellulaceae bacterium | reverse complement strand
ACCTCACTGGACGCATTGCCCCCCAACATCGGCCGATCGTGACACAGAATGACATCCGCTCCATGCCGGGCCGCCGCCAGGGCCGCAACCAGCCCCGCCGGGCCACCACCGGCCACCAGCACGTCACATTGGAGCTTCCGTTCGACTACTACGGACATCTTCAGGCCCCCAGACAATGCGGGACGGTTGGTCCTCTACTCGCGGACGTGCCAGATTCTTACAATCCGGCGCCATGGAACACAAAATGCAGAAATTCGACTGTATCGTGATCGGTGGCGGACACAATGGGCTCGTGGCAGCCGCGTACCTGGCCAGGGCCGGACTTTCCGTTTGCGTGCTGGAACGTCGCCATGTTCTCGGCGGATGTGCCACCACCGAGCAACTGTGGCCTGGCTACCGAGTCTCGGTCGCCGCGTATGTGATCAGCCTGTTCCTGCCCGAGATCATTCGGGACCTGCGATTGCGGCACTATGGGCTGCGGATCCTGCCGCGCAACCCCTCGTCCTTCACGCCGCTGCTCGATGGCCGGTCGCTGTTGCTCGGTCCGGACGAGTTCGCGAACATTCGCCAGATCGAGCAGTTCAGCCGCCGGGACGCCCAGAATTACGGGCGCTACAACCAGTTGCTGGAGCGGATCGCCCACGTGCTCGAGCCGCTCCTGTCGAAAGCCGCGCCCGATGCGCTGCCGCTGCCCAAACATCGGCGGCGTCTCCCTTTGTCCAAGCGACTACGTGACACGGGCAAAATCTGGGAACTGTACCAGGCGCTCGCCGGCCTGGGCGATGACTTGCCGGAAGCCGTGGAATTCTTATCCGGGGCCGCGCGTCCTATTCTCGAACGCTGGTTCGAAACCGAGGTGTTGCGGGCCACCCTGGCCACCGACGCCATCATCGGCGCGTTTGCGTCGCCTTCGATGCCCGGTACGGCCTATGTGCTGCTGCATCACGTGATGGGCGAGGCGGGGGGAGCGCGCGGCGTTTGGGGATATGTCGCTGGCGGCATGGGCGGCCTGGCCGACGCATTGGAAAAGGCGTGCCGGGAACTACAGGTCACCATCCAACGCGATGCCGAGGTCCAGCGCATCCTCGTCGATCAGAACACCGTGCGCGGAGTGGCCCTGGCCGACGGGCGAACACTGGAAGCACCCGTCGTCGCATCCACCCTCGACGCCCATTGGACGTTCGACCGCCTGCTTGACTCGTCCGAGCTGCCGGACGAATTCCGGCAGGCCGTCGCCCGCATCGACTATTCATCCGCGTCCCTGAAGATCAACCTGGGCCTGGCCGAGCCTCCGCAATTCCGTTGCCTGCCCGGCACCGGAGTGGGCCCACAGCATCACGGCACGATGCATATCGGCCCTACGCTCGACTACATCGAACGGGCGTATGACGATGCAAAGTACGGCCGGCCGAGCACGGAACCCGTGCTGGAGATCACGATGCCGTCGAGCGTCGATCCGACGGTGGCACCGCCTGGCAAACATGTGCTGTCGATGTTCATCCAATATGCTCCCTACCACTTGGCCGGCGGGCAGAGCTGGGACGACGTCAAGGAAAGCTTCGCCGACCGGTGCATCGAGCTGTTGGGAAGGTATGCACCGAATGTGCCCGGCGCTGTCGAGCACCGGCAGGTACTAAGTCCCCTCGACCTGGAACGGACGTTTCGACTTACCGGTGGAAACATCATGCAGGGGGCTATGCATCTTCATCAGTTATTTCTGTTCCGTCCCGTCGCCGGCTGGGCGGATCATCGTACGCCGATCGCCGGACTGTATCTGTGCGGGGCAGCCAGCCATCCGGGTGGCGGCGTCATGGGCGCGGCGGGCCGCAATGGCGCCGTCGAAATCCTGCGCGACCGGTAAACCGCGGCGGGAAATCGGCGGCGCGAATTCGGCACTTTTGCTAAAGATTCGCGTTTGACAGAGTCATTTCCTGTAATAGGTTTCATTCGGGAAGGGGAGGATGAGTTCTTCAGCCTCTCGCTTCCTGGAACAGTTCCCGCCTGACAGAGACTGACTTTTCAACCAGTTTCTGACCTGTGGGCATTCGCTCCAAGGCCTGCTGCCTCACATCCTCGACAAGGGTAAACCGGCCGCAAGACCGGGACGCAAAGCTAAGGGCCGGTGCGCTCCGCGCAACGGAAGCCTGGCTGCCGAAAGGATGATGCGGTACCTGACGCTGGGTTCCCAGCTTGATCCGCATTTCCCCGGAAACGAAGCGAGTCGATGGCGAGGCGCTTTAAAACCCGAAATGGCATGGGCGCACGCAGGCCAATGTCGCACCCGCGGCACCGCGCACCATGACGTTTCGAATCCTATTTTTTCAATGTGCCCCCGGCTTGTGTCAGCCTGGGGGCCATCGATTCCGAGGGAGGAAAATCATGAAGTATCTCGCTACCAAATTGCGTCGTTTTCTGAAGAACGAAGATGGCCCAACCGCAGTCGAATACGCGGTGATGCTCGCCCTGATCATCATCGTGTGCTTGACGGCGATTACGGCGGTCGGCACTCAGGCCGCTGCCCAGTTCAACAACATCGCGACGCAAGTCGGCTCGGCCGGTAGCTAACGCCGCGGCGCTTCGCGCCGTCGACACAATCGGAAAGTTTCTTGAACCTCCCTCGGTGGCCGTCGCCGAGGGAGGAATTTTTTGTATGAAGGGGCCTGCGAGCATGCAAGCATTCGTTCCCGACGAATTAATCCACTTCGCTGTCCAATATGCATGCTATGCTTGCGCGGCGATCACGGTGGTGATCAGTTATCTGGTGACTCTGCGGTTCTAGTACCCCCGCGGTCCGCCTTCCGGCGCACCGTCGAGCTTGCAGGTAAGGGCACGGGCAATGTGGGAAACCTTGTTAAGCAGCCTGGCCGACAACTGGCCCGTGTGGTTCCTCACCGGCTGGTTGATCGTGGCGGCGACCATTGATGGCATCCAGCTGAAGGTCCCTAACTGGCTAACCTTCCCGATGATCCTGGCCGGCTGGATCTACAGTGCCACGTACTACGCCCTGGCTTCGCCCACCTGGTATACCGGCCTCTGGGTCGGACTGGGCTGGAGCTTGCTGGGCACCTTGGTGGGTTTCGCTCTGCTGTATCCCCTGTCGATGATTGGGGGGATGGGCGAAGGTGACGTCAAGATGCTGATGGGCGTGGGCGCCTGGGTCCACGGGCTGGTCACCTTCTGGGCCTTTTGCATCACGGGCATCGTCGGCGGCGTCCTGGCCATCGTCATGGTCCTGCTGGCCGGCCAGTGGCAGAAGCACTACGCCCAGTTCTGGCGGATTGCGCAGGAAATCCGCACGGTACGGGATCCCGACAAACTGTACGACGCGGCGGCGGCTCGCAAGAGCACGATGCGACTGTTGCCGTATGGGATTCCGATTGCCATTGGTTCGATCATGTATTTCGCCTGGGCAGGAATGCTCGTATGACGCCTTCGCTATCACAGACTCGTCAAGCTGGAGGACCTAGCGGACCGTCACAGCTTAGCCAAATGCCGTCGAGATTTCGGGCACGGGAACTCAACGTACACAAAATGTCACGATCATTCCGAAAACAACGAGGAGCAGCGGCTGTGGAATTTGCAGTCGTTGCGCCCGTGTTCTTACTGCTGATCTTCGGCATGATCGAGTATGGCCGCATGGTGATGGTGCAGCAAATGTTGACCAATGCGTCCCGCGAAGGTGCGAGGCGTGCCGTGCTGGAGGGTTCGTCGGAGACCGACGTGCGCGACGTTGTGATCGATTACTTGGCGCCGGCGAACATTCCGGTCAAGAGTCAGGATATCACGATCAT
>JBFWYF010000825.1:0-3791 GCA_050186685.1 Pirellulaceae bacterium | reverse complement strand
CGATCTCTGAGCGACGCTTCACACACGAACAGTTCGTCGATTTCGATACCGCGCGACAGGGCCCGGGCAATCTCGCGGCTGCCATCGATCAGGAATCGCTGCTGTTCCGCGCGGCCGCGCCGTTCGCGCAGCTTCTGGGCCTGGCGGATGCGCGGGTTGTGGACGCTGGTGATTTCGGCGGACATGCGCAAGAGATTCTCGAGGACTCGGAGGGCACACGACAGACCTGACATCGCGATGATGGAACGGACGAGCCCGCCGTGCAAGGTGTCGGTGGATTCAAGTCGGGAATGTTGGAAACGCCGAGCACGCGGATTATCGCAGAACAGGCAGGCGGAGATCGGCATTCACTCGCTATAATCGGGCCATTTGTGGAACGCTGGTTGGCGAGTGGTCTCAACGAGAGCGAGGTATGTCTGTGTCGACCGATTCTCTTCCCGCTGCCGGCGTATCGTCTTCTTCGGCGGAGCTGACCGGTGACTCGGGGGATACGCCGACGTTGCGACGGGCGCTGGGACCCGGCGCCGCCGTGGCGATCGTTGTCGGCAGCGTGATCGGTTCGGGCGTGTTCTTCAAGCCCGGAAAGATCGCAGCCGAAGCCGGGCGGTTCGATCTGATCATCTGCGTGTGGGTGTTGGGCGGCGTCCTGTGCATGCTCGGTGCGGTCTGCTTCGCGGAACTGGCCACGATGTTTCCGCATGCCGGTGGCCTGTACGTGTACCTGCGCGAGACGTACGGTCGTCTGGCCGCCTTCCTGTTTGGTTGGATCGAGTTTCTGTTTGCCAAGCCGGCGGCGATCGGAGCGTTGTCGGTGGCGTTCGTAGGCAAGATGAGCGTGCTGGTGGGCCAGCCCTTGTCCCCGGCGACGCAGGTGCTGACGTCGTCGGTGTTAATCTGTCTGCTGGCCGCGGTCAATGTGTTTGGCGTGCATTGGGGCGGACGCGTCCAGTCGCTGATGACGCTGCTGAAGGGTGGACTGGTGGCGGCGGTGGCTCTGTCGCCCTTGTTCCTGATGCCTTTTGTCGGCACGACGATCGAACTGGCGAACTACACGAGCGTCGCGCCGCCTCGCGAGGCATCGCTGACGGCGCAGATCAGCGTGGTCCTGCTGGCCGTCATGTGGGCGTATCACGGATGGCACGGCATTACGCCGTTGACGGAGGAGATCCGCGACCCGCAGCGCAACGTTCCGTTGGCGCTGTTCGCGGGGCTGGGGATCGTGATGGTGCTGTACGTCAGTGCCAACATTGCGTACCACGGTGTGCTGAGCATGTCCGAGCTGCAGGCCGCGGGAACAGATGGTGCGGAAATGATGCTCAGGAAAATGATTGGGCCGATCGGCCAGAGCATCATGGCCGCGATCATCATGTGCAGCACGTCCGGGGCAATCAATTCCAACGTGCTCGAAACTCCGCGGGTAGCCTTCGCCATGGGGCGGGATGGCGTCTTCTTTCGCTCGTTGGGCCTGGTTCACGTCGTCTACCGGACACCGGTACCGGCGATTCTGGTGACGGCGCTGATGAGCATCGGGGGGCTGCTGGCCGCGGCGGTAGGCAAGTGGCTCGTGGCCGACGTATCCGTCTCGGAACTGTCGCACAGCCTCCAGGCACGGTTCGTCGAGGGACTGCAGCAGAATTCGATCTTCGATCTGCTGACGAATTTCGTTGTGTTTGCCTCGGCTATTTTTCACATGCTGACCGTGTTGGCGGTGTTCCTGTTAAGGTGGCGGCTCCCGCATGCCCCGCGACCCTACAAGACGTTGGGATATCCATTCGTGCCGGCGTTGTTCCTCGTGATTTATTGCTGGTTCATGTACCAGATCTATTGGAGCAACCCAGTGGAGGCGCATGTCGGTCTGGGGCTGATCGCGCTGGGTGTTCCTGTGTACTGGCTATACCGAGCATGCTGTGTGCGCCCGTCACCGTGATGTGGCCAGAATGTCTCCTTGCGACAGGAATTGGACAGGACGCAGCCAACATGGAAGCGACGCCAGGTGACTTGGTCCGTGTCGGATGCCGCTGGTTGAACAGCCAGGGCCGAGGGCGGCCGTCGGTTGCGCGGGAAGCGGACGCTCGTGGCTGGTGGCTTTCGGCGGCTGCCGCCCCCCGAGCGGCCGTCTGGCGGGCGATGATGAGCGTCGTCGTCTCGTGCGGAATTGCTGGCGGAATCTCGGCTGCGCCCATTCCATTGGACGCAGGTGGCTACGACCCGAGTTGCGGGATCCGGCTCGAGCAGGACTCGGCGCAGTTGCGTCTGACATGGGAGACGGGAGCGGGCGAGTTATCGCGGCTGATCGTGAATCGGACTGGCAACGGCCGCCTGGTGCGCGAGATTGCCGTGCGGCCTGCGTCGGGTGTTTGGTCGACGGCGGTGGCCGATGTCGATCCCGTGGTGTCCATCACGGTGGGAAGCCGCCAGATTCCACCCGGCAAGCCCGCCGACCGGCCGGGCGATGTCTTCTTTGACAATCCACATCGACGACCGCACGAGTCGCATGCCGGACAGCTGACTGCCCGGCACATGCGGCTGACCAGTATCGATCGGCAAACCACGCTGGCGATCGATGCGGTTGACGCGGGGCCGTTTCGCGGGCGACTGGAATTCACGATCTTCGCCGATTCTCCGCTGATTCGGGTCACGTTCGTCATGCGGACGGAACGGACGGGGCTGGCAATGCTTTACGATGCCGGACTGGTGACGAATCGGCCCAGCTGGCGCGAGTTTGCATGGCACGACACGGAGGACCGCTGGCACGCCATGCCCGTTGACCCGCTGACCCCGCTGCAGCCTCTGGCCGTCCGACATCGGATGCTGATCGCGGGAGCGGACGGCGCGGCGCTGGCGTGCTTTTCCCCGCCGCATCAATTCCAGTTTCCCCGCGATTGGACTGACAACCTGCGTTATGTCTGGTATGGCCGGCCGGGAGCCGGGGACGAGTTTGGCTTTGGAATCCGCCAGAATAAAGATGGCGGCGGGAACTTCGTGCCCTGGTTCAATGGCACGCCCGGAGTCGACCATCGGCTGAGCATGTTCCTGTTGATTGCGGCGGGCGACAGCCGGCAAGCTTTGGACCGGACGCTGGAGTACACTCGCGGAGACCGGTTTGCCGAGCTGCCCGGCTTTGTGACGATGACCAGCCACTTGCACATGGCCATCGCCGTGACCGCCATGAACGAGCGTTCCCGCGGCGTGGACCGCGTGGAGCCACCGAGCTATGTGCCGGTGCTGAAGGGATTGGGCGTGAACCTGGTTCATCTCGCGGAATTTCACGGCGACGGCCATCAGCAGGACGCGGGGCCGTTGCGGCTGCCGGAGATGGCGGCGATGTTTGACGAGTGCCGCCGCTGGTCGGACGACAAGTTTTTGCTCATCCCCGGGGAAGAAGTGAATACTTTCCTGGGCCTGACGCTGGAAGGGAAGCATCCGGGGCACTGGATGAGCCTGTTTCCACGACCCGTTTACTGGACGATGAAACGGGGAGCCGAACAGCCGTTCGTCGAATCGGTGGAGCCTTACGGCCGGGTCTACCGCGTCGGCAATCGAGCGGACATGACCCGCTTGATCAAGGAAGAAGGTGGTCTGGTCTGGTCGGCGCATCCGCGGATCAAGGCCTCCAGCTGGACGCCGGACATTTTCCGTCACGAGGATTTTTTCCAGGCAGACTACTGGCTCGGCGGAGCTTGGAAAGCCATGCCAGGCGATCTGTCGCGCGAGCGACTTGGCGAACGCGTGCTGAACCTCCTCGACGACATGGCGAACTGGGGTCACAAGAAGTACGTGTTGGGCGAAGT
>JBFWYF010000824.1:0-3800 GCA_050186685.1 Pirellulaceae bacterium | reverse complement strand
GCCTCAGGACCATACGCTGTGGGTGACGCTGGGCGAAACAACCGATGCGATCTGGCGCGACAAGCTGAATGTGCTGCGCCGCTGGTCGGGAATGGCTCTGCTAGTGACCCATCCTGATTACATGGACAGCCCGCAGCGCCGGCAGTTGTATTTTGATTTCCTGAAATACGTCCGCGACGAAGTGGGAATCTGGCACGTGTTGCCAAGAAGCCTGGTCCGTTGGTACGTGGAAGAACTGCAACCGCCGCCCTTCGTCCCGGGAAACCGCTCCGAGTGGCAAGCGGCCTCCACCGGTTATTCGCTGACGGGTGTGTTGGGATGCGGTGCGCGGCCTTCGTTGCCTTCGCAGTCCGGGCAGAGCAGGAGCTGACCCGACGCGACCGGAGTGCCCCCGCCGGCGCGCGCCGCGAGGTCGGCGGGCGCGAGTGCCCGGATCTTCCTCCCGCAACGGCAGACGAGAGCGACGGGCCGAGCGGGATTGCCCGCCACCAGCATCTGGGGCGAGACGTCCCGCGTTACGACGGCGCCTGCCGCGATCATCCCATACTCGCCCAGCCGAATACCACCCAGAATGGTCGCCTGAGCACCGATCGAGCAGCCCCGCGCCACGGTCGTACGGACCAGCCACCTGTGTTTGTCGGCGTAGCGCCCCGCTGCCTCCGCCATGCGGGGCGAACGAGGTTGACGGTCGTTGGTGAAACAGACTCCCGGTCCGACGAACACGTCATCCTCGATCGTTACGCCTTCCCAGACGCACACGTGGTTCTTGATCGTGACGTTGTCGCCTATCCAAGCTCCCGATTCGACGAAGGCGTGATCCCCGATGTTGCAGTTCGCTCCGATGCGAGCGCCCGCCAGAATGTGGGCAAAGGCCCACACGCGGGTGCCGGCCCCCACGTCGGTCGATTCGACGAGCGCTTGCGGATGAAAACGGCTCGCCATACATCAGCCCTCGGGTTGCGCGTGGTCGGCAGTTTCGCTCGCGATGACATCAACGCAGCGTTTCAACCAGTGCACCCGCCGCAGCCCGCTGAACGGCTACTCCTTTCGCGGACGCCCCCGTGGTCACCTCGATGGGTATCTCGCCACAGTGATCATGCAAAGACTTGTCGGCCGCCTCAATGACACGGACAACTTCGAGCCCGTTGCGGCCGTCTGTCTTGGGAACGGTCGCATGCACGATCGCGTCGAGAAAACTGCGGCACTCGGCCTTCAACGGTTCGACTTCCGCTAACCGCGGGCTGTACGTATCACCGTACCGATAACTGAACTGAAACTCGCCGAACGATTCGCAGTACGTCGGACCGGCAACTCCCGTGTCGTACACCTTGATCTTTTCCTGTGGCTCGAGATCGTTGTAAACCGCCATTTTTCGGCTTCCCACAACAGTCATCTCCCGATGCTTGTGCGGATCAAGCCAGGACACGTGCACGATCCCCATCCGGTTCTGCTCGAAGCGAATACTGAGCGTACAGACGTCGTGGATCTTCGGATTCAGGTAGGCCAGTCCCGCGCAGCTGACACTTACCGGCGTCGACCCCATCAATTCGAGCATGATCGAAACGTCGTGTGGCGCAAGATCCCACAGCGCGCTGACGTCGTGCCGCACCGGGCCCAGATTCCGACGACTGGAACTGATGTAGTACAGATCGCCCAACTCCCCGCTTCCCACCATTTCGCGGAGCTTCGCGACCGGCGCCGAATAGAGGAAGACGTGCCCGACAAATAACACCCGACGGCACGCGTCTGCCAACTGGATCAGTTCTTCGCATTCCTCGACAGAGGTTGCCAATGGCTTTTCCACAAAGACGTGCAGGCCCGCTTCGAGAGCCCGCCGCGCCAGCCGGTAGTGCGTCTTGGTGGGAGTCGCCACGACTACGGCGTCGACTTCGTCCCCCTGCCACAATCGGTCGGCGTCATTCGTCACTGCCACCTGCGGGAATCGCTCGGCGAATTCCTTCAGGCGGCGCGGATTGAGATCGCACAATACCGTGACCTGGCAGTCTCGGAATCCGGACAAGACCCGTACCAGATTCGGACCCCAGTAACCCAGGCCAACGATGCCCACTCGGATCATGTCGCCATCCCTTCCGCGTCCGCGGTCTCTTCCGCCCGCCTAGCGGCGGGTCTGGATACCGAACATCCCGTGCGGTCGTCGAGCCACTGCCTCGCCACCGCCGGCACCGTTTGAACCAGAATCCACAGATCCAGTGCCAGCGACCGGCGCCGGATGTACTCCAAGTCCAGTTCGATCATTTCTCGAAAGGTGGTGCGGTTTTTGCCGCTCACCTGCCATAACCCCGTGATCCCCGGTAGCACCGCAAAGCGCTCCCGCTGCCACGGTTCATAGTCGTCCCACTCCAGCACGTCCGGCCTGGGCCCCACCAGACTCATCTCCCCCACCAGCACATTTCCCAACTGTGGTAGTTCGTCTAATGCCAAAGCACGCAGCAGCCGCCCACCCGGAATCAACCGATACGACGCATCCAGCTTGCGCAACTCGCCCGCCTCCTGCGCGAGCTGCTTCACATAGCGCCGATGAAGTCCGCTGTCAGCCTCCACATGCATCGTGCGAAACTTCCAGATCCAAAACACCTGCCCGCTCAGACCAATCCGCTGTTGACGGAAGAAGATCGGGCCAGGAGAGGTCAATCGGATCCACCCGGCCACCATCAACCCCAACGGAACGGCCCACCCCAGGCAAGCGCTCGCCACCAGCACGTCCAGACCGCGTTTCCAGCGGGGCGTTCCCTCGTAGTTCGCGCGTCGTCCCGTCTCCGCGGACGCCGGCGCGCTTTGCCTTGCGGAGTCCATATTCTCTGTGTCCATCTGCGGGGTGCGGTCCACGCTGTGCTCTCCCCGCTCCTTGGGTCCGCGATCGTCGCCGCGAACTTCAGCGCCTCGCCCTACGGTCGTCCCGTTCGACATCGATCGCTACCGTAGTCTGCGTAGACTTCAAAACATAGGCGCTATAGCGGAACTAGATTAAAAAGATCGGTTGATAAGTCAAGGCGCTAAAAGCGCCATGAACAGATTAAAGAAGCCGCGCAGCCTACGAAAACAGGGAAAAGACAGGATACGCCGTACTCGATCGCCGGTGCTCTGAACTCCTTATTTTTGGGGGTGGCACCTGATCAGCCATCTCCAGCCGGGGGTACGGGCGTCACGGACCAGCGGGGCGGGGCCGTCAGGCTTGGTCCGCGTGTCCCGCTCCCTCTTGGCCTTCTGGGCAGACGGCTGGCTGGGAGGCCGGTATGATGGCGAGACCCCTTGGAGGCTTCGTCCTTCCTGCGGAATTGGAGGCTTGCTTGAAGATGTTGCGACCGACGGCCGACGAGTTGTGGAATCCGATCACTCACGGCATTGGCTTGTTGTTGAGCGTGGTAGGAGCGGCCGCCATGATAGGCGGCACGCTGGATCACCAGGACCCGTGGCGTTGGGCCGGTTGCACGGTGTATGCCACGGCGTTGGTGGGAGTGTACGCGTGTTCGACGTTGTCCCACAGCGCGTCGGAGCCGAGCTGGAAGCGTTTTTTTCGCGTCCTGGACCAGGCCTTTATTTACCTGTTGATTGTCGGCACCTACACACCGTTCGCCCTGGCCTATCTTCGCACGGGATGGTGGCTGCTGTTCCTGGGCGGTCTGTGGACTTTGGCTCTGGCGGGCTTCCTGTCCAAGATTCTGATGGCTCACCGCGTCGACGCGGTGGTGGTGTGGCTCTACGTCCTGTTGGGGTGGATGCCTATTATTTCTGCGGTGCCCCTGCGAGAAATTGTGCCGTCCTCGGTCTTGTGGTGGATG
>JBFWYF010000823.1:0-3802 GCA_050186685.1 Pirellulaceae bacterium | reverse complement strand
GCCCAGGTGGTAGCAGCGAAACGCTATTTGTCGCTGTGTACTCGGTGCAAGGCGAATGCATTGCATCGCTATTGCAACGTCTACGGCGACAACAAGTTGATTCACGAGATTGGTACGGTGCGAGTGGCTTGAGACCCTCGCCGGAGCTCGACCAGGCGAAAGTGAGGGTGACTATGTTGGCCCGAGTGGTGCACGTCACCGCGCATATGGGCGGCGGTGTGGGGCGTGTGTTGAGGCATTTCACGGCCGCATCCCAGCGGAGCGGGCCGTTTCTGCACGAGATCTATTGCCTGGATTACGCGAATGCTGCTTCCGTTGACTGGAGTCGCGCCGCCGGGATTCCGGTATGGGGAGACATGGCCCGCGACTTCGCCACGCTGGCCGAGGCGATTCACGCTGCGGACATCGTGCACATCCACTGGTGGAATCACCCGCTGATCGGCGCCTTCCTGAATTGCGACGATGTGCCGCCGCAGCGGACGGCGCTGTGGGCCCATGTCAGTGGCCATCACGCGCCGCACGCGTTTCGCGATGATTTGCTCGACTACGCGGATCGCTTCGTGTTGGCGACGCCCTGCAGCCGTCAAGCGCCGGTGCTGGACAGTCAATCGGCGGACTGGCGCGATCGCCATTTGCGCACGGTCTTCGCCTCGGCCGGCTTCGATCATGTAGCGGATGTCCAGCCGTACGCGCATCAGGGATTCCGAGTTGGTTATATCGGCACCGTCGATTACGCCAAGATGCATCGGGACTTCCTGGCCATGCACGCCGCGGCCCGAATTCCGGGAATGCAGGTCGTCGTATGCGGCGGCATGCATGCACGCCGCGGCCCGAATTCCGGGAATGCAGGTCGTCGTATGCGGCGGCGCTCGCGAACAGGATCTGCGCGCGGAAGCGAAGGGAGCGGGGTGGGAGAGCCGGTTTGACATTCGGGGACCGGTGCGCGAGATTGGCTCCGTTCTCGCGTCGCTGGACGTCTTCGGGTACCCGCTGGCCGAACGGCACTACGGCGCGAGTGAGATGGCCCTGGTTGAAGCAATGGCCGCCGGCGTGGTGCCCGTGGTGTGGAACAATGCCTGCGAACGCGAAATCGTGAACCACGGCCGCACCGGCCTGGTGGCACGCACAGCCTCGGAATATACCGCCGCACTCGAAACGCTTTACGAGGACGGCGAACTGCGCCAGCGTCTCGCCGCGGCCGCGCGCCAAGTGGCCCGGGAGCGATTCGGGATCGAGCATACGGTGCACAGGTGGCACGCCATCTATGACGAACTCCGCGAACTGCCGAAGCGTCCTCATTCCCTCGCGGGGGACACGGCGCGGATGTCGCGTCACGGGCGCGGCACCCGTCTGTTCCTGCAGTCGTTGCAGGGAACACCCGAGGGACGAATTTTCACTCACGTGCTGGATGGCAACTGTGACCGGGACGTGCTCGCGCGGTTGTCCGCGCTGGAGCCGGTATTCCACGGGACTTCCAACGGCAGCGTGCGACAGTATCAGCGGTTCTTTCCCGACGATCCGGGCCTGACGCGTCTCGCGGCCGCGCTCGATAGCAGTCGACGTGCGCCGTCGGTGGTAGCCCACTTGCCCGGGTTTGCGTCGTCCATTCCTGTGACGCAAGGATGAGCGCTATGTCCGTGGATGTGTGTGGGACGACCGATCAGATCGGCCTGGGCCAGATGCCCCCGACCCGCACCTGTCCCGTGTGCGGAGGACAGAGAGTTGAGCGGCTGGGGGACCTGCGTTACGCGTTTTTTCCGGGGACTCCGCTGGCCGAGGCTTATCCGGTCGTCAGCTGCCAAGGCTGCGGCTTTGTTACCTGCAGGACTCCGTCGACGCAGCGAGACCTGGATCGGTTCTATGCCGACTATGCCTGCAGTCCCACGTCCGCGGCGCATGCGCTCCGCGAAGACGAGCGGCAATACTATCGCGAGATGCTGGAACTGGCGACCGATGGGCTGAGTCCAGATCGGGACGTACTGTTCGATGTGGGGTGCGGCTCGGGAAACTTTCTGAGGGTCTGCCGTGATGCGGGCTGGACGCAGTTGTACGGGATCGATCCGGCGACCTCCTGTAGCGCAGCGCTCCATTCGGCCGGGTTCCACGCCGCACTCGGAGGGACAGCCAACCTGCCCTTCCGCGAAATTCAGCCGTCGGTGATCGTGCTGTCACATACGCTCGAACACGTGCTCGATCTGCCGGCTACGTTGGCGAGCCTGCGCGGGCGACTGCGGCACGGAGGCCGTCTCTATATCGAGGTGCCGGACGCCGCGCGATACGACGCCATTGAGCCGGATGCCCCGCTGCGGTTCTTCTACCCGCAGCACCTGCTCCACCTGGATGCCGTGCACCTCGACAACTTGCTGCTTTCGCACGGGTTTCGAAAGACGGCCGGAGGCGTGCGCGAGCGTATCGAGCATGAACTCACCCTGCCGGCAATTTGGGCCACGTACGTCTGCGACGCGCCGTTCGAACCGGGAGGGGCGACGGCTTGGCGGCCCGATTCTGCGCTGGCGCAGCGTATGCGAACGTGGTTCGAGCGAGCGGAGCCGCTGGATCCAACCGGGATTTTCTCGGAGCTGGCGGAACGCGGCGATCCGGTCTACGTCTGGGGGGTTGGGATTCACGTCCAGATGATGCTGGGCATGAGCCCGCTCCGCCGCTGCCGGATCGTGTGCTGTGTCGACCAGAATCCCCGGCTTCACAGCCAAAGATTGCAGGGGCATGCGATTGTGTCGCCCGACGTCCTGCGTTCCGCGACAGCTCGGGACACGGTCGTGATTGGCTCTCGCATTCATCGCGATCAGATGATGCGGCAGTTGCGCGAGTCGATCCACTTTCCGGGACGCGTGGTGACGGTGTAAACGGGCGAAATCTCTGGCTTTTTTCACCTCGCCCGAAACTTTCGACGTCCCTCCGGGTTCAAAGGCCTGACCTCAGCGGCTACGGGTGACACGACTTACCTTGCGCGAAACAGGAAGGCCGTCGGGCGAGACGGCTTTCCAGGGCCCGGTGGTCTCCACCGGGTCCTCTTTAATCTGGCGACCGCCCGCGATGCACGCCGGCGTGCATCCAAAATGGTGGTTCGTCGAGTCGCGTCCAGGGGGCGGGCGCAGTTAGAATGGGCGAACATTGGACTCGATCTTTCGTTGTCTGAGGTTCGTCGATGGATGTGGGTTTTTCGAGGCGCGGGGGCCGCTGGTTAGCGGTCCCGGAAGCACCGGGGCAGATTTGGCGCGGTTCCGCGGTTATGGGCTGGGCCTTGCTTGCCGGTTGGTGGGCAGTCGGCGTGTTGCCCCGGTCCGCCGGCGCCGAGCAACCGGTGCCGGTTGTCTCTGGCAGCAAGCCTTCAGCAGAGCAACGGCAGTTCTTTACGCTGCAGGTTCAACCGCTGCTCGAACGGCATTGCCTGCGCTGCCACGGAGCGGCGGGCACTCCGAAGGGAGGCCTGCGACTGACCAGTCGCCAGGAAGTGCTGCAGGGTGGTGAATCCGGACCGGCCGTTTCGCTCGAAGAACCGGCCAAAAGCTTGCTGTTGCAAGCGATCAACTATGACGGCTTCGAGATGCCTCCGAGTGGCAAGCTGCCCGCGTCCGAAATCGCGGTGCTGACCAACTGGGTGAAGTCGGGACTCGCCTGGTCTGAAGGAACCGCCGGCCGGCCGGTGCCCCGGCCAACGACCCAGGGCTCCCCCCCGGTCAATGACGAGACCAAACGATTTTGGTCCTTTCAGCCCGTGGTCCGACCCGAACTGCCGGCCGCTCAGGATCCGGCAGGGAGTCATCCAATCGATCGACTGCTG
>JBFWYF010000822.1:0-3802 GCA_050186685.1 Pirellulaceae bacterium | reverse complement strand
GGCGGTCGGTGGCGCGAGCCGACGACGCAACTCCCGCCCCCCACCCGGCCGGCGCGCCGGGCAGCGTCGGCTCGGCCCGGAGCGTGATCTTCCTGTTCCTGCACGGCGGCCATCCCCAACACGAAACGTGGGATCCGAAGCCGAATGCGCCAGCGGACGTGCGGGGCGAATTCGGCTCCATTTCCACGGCCGTCCCCGGCTTGCACTTCAGCGAATTGTTTCCGCGCTGCGCCGCACTCGCCGATCGCCTGACCGTGGTCCGCTCGATGTCCCACGGAAATCCGAACCATGTCCAGGCCTGTCTGCCGGCGATGACGGGACACAAGCATCCGCCGGGGGTCGAAGGCCGCGGTGATTTCCCTCCGTCCAACAGCGACTTCCCGCACTTCGGCGCCGTGCTGGATCATCTGAGGCCCGGCACCGGAGCGTTGCCAAACTGGGTCCAGATCGGGCCCGTCATGACCCGCAACAATGGCACGGTACTGCATGGCCAGTCGCCTGGTTTTCTCGGGCCCGCGCACAGTCCGCTGATCATCGATCAAGATCTGACGGGCGATTGTCCGGAGGTCGGCGCGGTTACGCCGCGGGTCGGGATTCAGCGGCTGACGAGCCGCCGCGAACTCCTGGCCGACATCGATCGTCAGCGAGCGGAACTGGCCAGGCATGCCGAGACGATCAAGAACGCCTATTACCAGCGCGCCTATAACCTGCTGACGTCTTCCCGGACGCGTGACGCGTTTGATCTCGGGCGTGAGCCCGCGGCCAGTCGGGCGCGGTATCCGGGCACGCCATTTGGTCAGAGCTGCCTGCTGGCGCGGAGGTTGGTCGAGGCCGGCGTCCCCTTCGTCAACGTGCATTACTGCCGGACGCCGCAGGGGTCGTGGGATACCCACAGCCAGAACTTCCGCCAGATGCGGGATTCGCTCGCTCCGAACCTCGACGGAGCGTTTTCGGCACTGCTAGTCGACCTGGAAGAGCGCGGGCTGCTGGACCAGGTCCTCGTCATGCCGATGGGCGAATTCGGCCGCACGCCGCAGATTAACAAGTCGGCGGGACGGGACCACTGGCCGTTCGTTTACTCGCTGGCATTCGCCGGAGCGGGCCTGCGCCGGGGGATCGTGGTCGGCCAATCCGACCGGCTGGGGGCCTATCCGCTCTCGACTCCGTTCGATCCGTCGGACATGGCGGCCACCATGTATCACCTGCTAGGTGTCCCGGCCGACACGGTACTCCAGGATCGCCAGCCGCGTCCGCACCGGCTGATCGTGGGGACGCCCATCGCGGACATTTTGTCTTGACCCGGTCGAACTCCGTTTCCGGGACGTGTGCGACCGAGGTTCCCGTCCGTTGCCAGCCAGCAGCTAGAAGTTCCAGTTGGCCAACACCATGGCTTCGATGTCAAACTGTTGATCATCGCCGCTGCGCAGCGGCAGGCCAATCGCCGGCGTGACCACCAGCTGCTGCCCTAACAGCAGGTGTGTGCCCAGGGTCATGTTCAGCACATCGAAGCGCTGCGAGACACCCTGGACGGTCAACCCGTTGCCCGTGGCCGCGTCCGCGTCCTGCAGCGTCGTCGAGTAATGCAATTCGATGACCGGCGTGACGCCTGTGAGAGTCCGCCCGTAGGGATTGCGATACAGCCAGTAGCCGATCGAACCATCCAAGAACAGGTACGTAGCGTCGTGCAGCTTGCCGATCCGCTCGATCGACACACCCGTGACATCTCCAGCAATGGGATTGCCGTTGGCGTCGATGTCGAATTGCAGAAAGCCTTGCACAAACCAGTTTTCGCGAGGTGTGGCGGACATCGCAACGTAGGGCAGCAAGTGCACGGCGGCGTTGTCAATTTGCAGGATCTGCCGCCCGTCCAACCGATACAGACGCGTGTCGTCCGCGGTGGGAACTCCCACACCAAAGCCGCCGGATATCAGTAGCTCGTCGGTCTCATACAACAGCGTCTTCCAGGTGATGGTCGCGTTGCCGAATTCGATGTCCTTGGAACCGGCTCCTTCGGCAATTTGCTCGGAGGCCAGCGTCGAAGCGAATGGCAGCCGGACGTCAAACGACATGCCCCGGTCGCGAAATGTCTTCTCGAAACCGAACACGTACCGGTTCACATCCCCGAAGCCGTTTGGCACGTTGTTGAAGTGGTTAAAATTCCAGTAAATCCGATCGCGCGGATCGGGGCTGTTGTTCTCGCCGAGCTTGATCCGGCGGACAACCGATCCCCCACCCCCGGGAACATCGACGTGGGTTGTTTCCGAGAAGCTGTACTCGGCAAACCACAGCTCTCCATTGCCGAATGTTCCATTCTGCGCCGTCGTCAATCCATTGCTGTCGGTGTAGACCACGGTCCCACCATCAAACACAAAACCGGTCCCCGGTGTCGTCGGTGAGTCGTTGGGTGGAATGGGCTCGGTAATGGGAAACGTATCCGCCTGGCCGTCGCCGGAGGCGTCCGTCCCCACACCGTTGGTCGCGAAGTCGTTCGCCGGCCCCAGACTGTTGGCGTTCTCAAATATCAAGGTCGCGGTCGGCGATCCGGGGAGTCCCGAAGTGATCGTGCCGCGGACGTGCAGCGAGAAAGGTACCGTATTGGTAATCAGCACTCGCTGCGACCCACCACCAAAGAAGTCGCCGATCAAATTCGGTGCAGCGGATTCATATCCATAACCGCTCCCCAACGAATCGTTGAACAGTTCGTCCCCCAGCCCCTGGTCGGTCGGTGGGGTCTCCCCCGCCGGTGGTGCCGTGTCCGAGGGAGGTTGCGGCGCTTCGTCGGGCCGAGTGGGACGATCACTCGGCGAACCGGGACGCTGTCCCGGCATGCTCGGAGGCTGCGGCGGCGTCAGCGACTTGCCGCCCGGATGAGGCGGTGCCTGCCTCGGCGCCATCTCGCTCGGCGCGCCTCCCGGCCGCCACTCCATCGCCCCTGGCGGGCCTCCCGTCTGCCAGCGTGAACATTCCGGGCAGTTCGCGGAATGTCCCCCGCTAACGCGACCGCTGGTTCGCCAACCGCCAGGGCCACAGCTGGGGCAAATTCGCCCTGTCAGTAGTTGGGCCTCCACGTGTGGAGCCCCGATCACTGCCCATGCCCCCAGGAGCAACCAAACCGCACCGTGGACGCGCCCTGGTACGGCCCCGCCGGCGCCGGACGAACATCGCTTCATCGGATATTCCGTTATATCTTGCGTTCCCGGATCCCACCGCTGCATGGTACGAACCCCGCCGAGTGCCTGGGAAAACGAACTTCGTAGCGGCCGACACAACCATTGCTGTCGCTGTAATCGGTACTACGCTCCTATCTCCTACTTCGGGATTCTGTTGCCAAACGGTTAGCGCCGGCCGAAAAAAATCGCGGTTGGCATTGCCGTAGAACCCGCCGCGGTCCTCGCCGACCGCCGAAATCGATTGACGCTACAAATTCGCTAACTTACCATCGCCCATTGACCATGCGACTTATGCCTATTGCGTCGACTCGCCGTAACCGGTTATCGCTCCTTGTAATACGCGGTGCGCTGCGGCGGCCAACCTCTTCCCTGGGACCCCATGCATCATGAGTTCAGTTACTCCGCGCGTGCTCTGGCTGAGCCACTCGTCTCGGAATCACTTCCGCCGCCAGCGCCGACTTGGTCGCCGCCGGCTGCTGCTGGAAGCGCTCGAAGGCCGCCGTTTGCTCGCCGTGCTCGACGTCACCCGCTTCGATGATCCGCTGCCCGATGGATGCGTTCCTGGCGACTGTTCGCTGCGGGAAGCGATCCTGGCGTCGAACGGCAACCTGCAGGACGACACGATCCAGCTG
>JBFWYF010000821.1:0-3809 GCA_050186685.1 Pirellulaceae bacterium | reverse complement strand
ATTACCAGGTCACCGACAGGATAGACCTTCGTGACGAGATTGCTCTCCGCGTTGTCCGGCGTAGTGATCTGCAGGACTTCGTCTTTGATCAGGTACGTCAAATCATGCTCGTTCAAGATCAGCCGCAAAGCAGAACGGAGCGAGATGCCTTGCCAGTTGGCGTTCACCGCAAGGTCCGTGCTCAACCCAGCATCTTCCAGGCCCTTGCGATCCAGCACGACCGTAATCCCGAACCGTGAGCTGATATCCTCTGCCACCTGCAAGAGAGGCGTGTCGAGATACTCAAACTTCTCCTGCTTTTCTAAGGCCTCTTGAATTTTCATTTCGGGCGACCCGGGCCGTCCGGCCAAATCGACCGCCTTGTACTGCTTGCGTGACATCGTGATCTGCTCCCAGACGTCAGCCGCCGGGTAGACAATGGGCGGCTCGTCCGGGAACGGGATGGCCGATTCCTCGACGCGATACAACGTATCGACAAAATTCCGATCGCGGAGATCGCGGAATCGCTGCATTTCTTTCACGTTCTTCAACGTCCGGGCGCGCCACAAGGCGCTCACACCAGCGGTCGAGTCGGGCTCCAGGAAACGAACCTGCTCGGCCACGTCTTCTTCGGCCGCCAGAAAATGTCCTTCCTCCAGGAGGTAGTTAAATCGCGAAAGCAGCTGCTGAATCTTGGCCTGCCGGCGATCCAGCTCCTCGGTCAAACGCAGACGTTCGATGGCTGCCACCTGGTTCTCTTGAGCCTGTGCCTGGGCGCTTGCCACTTCAATCTGCCGCCGAGCCGCTTCGCGAATCGCGGTCTGCACGCGGTCCCGCAGCTGCCCCCGCACCTCCGGCGGCAACTCGGTCGCCTGATCAATACTGTCGAGCAACAGGATCAGGTCTTGCTTGGCCAGTTCCGGCGACGAGCTCATTTTGCGGCGGGCGGCGTTCAGACCTTGCTCGACTTCCGTCTGAATGACTTCCGACCTCAAGGCCGAACTCGTTTCGACACTGCCCAGCAGTCGCCCTTCTCCGCCTTCCGTCGTTTCCGGATTGACGGCCGGGGCCAGGGGCGTGACTTGCCGCAGCGCCGTGTCGGTCGTGCGCGTGCCCGCGTCGGCCAGTTTCACCGCCGTCTCACGCACCAGAGCCGCTTCCGGATTCGCGGGGTCCTGTTTCATCGCGGCTTCCGCCGCCACTTTCGCTCCGGCCAGATCACCGGTGACGAGCGCGTGTTCGCTGAGTCGCGTCAGTCCCTCGGCATTTCTTTGCATCACGCGGGCCGATTCTCGCAAGCCGTCCGAACCCAGCGTCGGCAGTCGCATTCCGCCATCGGCGCGGGCCAGTTCGACCAGGTGCGGCAGAAAATCAAAATCGGCATTCGCCGGTTCCGCCTGGAGCAGCCACCGCTGTCCATGGACCTGGCCGTTCGATTTCAGTTGCGCTGTCAGCTCAGACGCATCCCCCTGCAACGTGCCGACTACGATCGAGTCGCGATCCGATCGCAAGGGGGGGAACTTCTTCGGAAAATACTCCTTGACGCCTCCAGCAAAGGTCGCGTTCACCGGCCACGCCACCGTGGCCCGGCTCGCTTGGGCCAGCAACTGCCCCGACTGCTGCCCCGTCATCCCCTCGTTATCCACAACCAGGGCGCCCCCGGTGTGATTGGCCAGCGCCGCCAGCAAGGCAATGTCGCGCTCCGGTCCAATGGCCAGACTCGTGACCGAAATCTGCTGATCGACCAACGCGTTCACCAGCGACTCGAACTCCGTTGAGGCCAGAAAATTCGCACGGCTCACGCCGTCTCCAATGTAGATCACTGAGCGGGATGCCGCTCGCGAGCCCTCGAACGCCCGCAAGGCCGCCGCCAGCGCTCCGGACATGTCGGTCGATCCCAGCGGGGCCCGCTGCCGCAACTGGTTCATAGCCCCGGCAATGTCGCCCGCGTTCGCTGGTGCGAAGGCAGGCATCATGGGAACGGCTCGCAAATCCACCGCGAAAATCTGCACGCGGTCGTTTGCGCCCAACCCCTGCGCCAAGCTCTCCAGCGCCGCCAGGGCGTCGTCCCGAAACGCGCCTGCCTGACTCGCCGAGGTGTCCAACATCACGACGATGTCTTGGTCCTGGGAAGCATCTCGCGCAGTACCGTCCAGCGACAAACTGAGCGCGAAATACTTCTCACCCGTCGATGTTTCGAACGTAGCCAGTCGCGACTTGCTCGCACCCGCGCCGTTGCCGGCAGGTGGGGCTGCGGACGCGCCTGGCATAACCCAGCCCAGACATGCAATGGTAGACAACAGCAGTGCGTAACTGCGTCGCGACATATGGAACACTCCCGTCACGGACGAAAACACAGATGAGGGCTCTTCCTGTTCCGTTCGGTTAAGCCCTGCCTTGCCTAATAAGGTACTCCGGTACTGGCACCACCCGGTTTGGCATTATTCTATTCACGGCCGAAATCGAACGCTACCAGAAAACTAGGAATTTGCTTCCTAACCTGCCTAATCTCGCGATTTCCTCACGTCTTGGACGTCCAGCGCCTCGACCAAAAATGCCAATTGATCGGCGGCAGTGTCGATCAACTTACTCGTGGGAGTGCCCATACCGTGCCCAGCGCGCGTCTCGATCCGGATCAACACCGGCGCTTCGCCGGCCTGAGCATGCTGCATGGCGGCAGCGAACTTAAAACTGTGTCCGGGGACAACACGGTCGTCGTGGTCCGCCGTGGTGACCAGCGTGGCCGGGTATCGAGTTCCCGGTTTCAGCCGGTGGAGCGGCGAATAGGCAAACAGTGTGCGGAACTGGTCTGCCGCATCCGATGATCCGTATTCTCCGACCCACGCCCAGCCGATCGTGAATTGGTGGTAGCGGAGCATGTCCATGACACCGACAGCCGGCAAGGCGGCGCCAAACAGATCCGGGCGCTGGGTCAGGGCCGCGCCCACCAGCAATCCGCCGTTGCTGCGTCCATGAATCGCCAGTTGGTCGGGCTCCGTATACCGTTCGCGGATCAGCCACTCGGCAGCCGCCAGGAAGTCATCGAAGACATTCTGCTTCGAGGCCCGCATGCCGGCCTCATGCCACGAGCGACCGTACTCCCCCCCACCCCGCAGGTTCACGGTGGCGGCAATCCCCCCCATTTCCATCCAGACCAGATTGCTGAACGAAAACGTGGGAGGCAACGAGATGTTGAAGCCACCGTACCAATAGAGCAGCGTAGGACGCATTTCCTCTCGCAAGAGTCCACGGCGGTACGTCAGAAACATCGGCACGCGCGTGCCATCCTTGCTCGTGACAAATACCTGTTTCGTTTCGAACTCGTTCGGATCGAAGGCCAGCTTGGGTTCGCGGTAGACCTGGCTCTGGCCCGTACGGACGTCGTAGCGATAGATGGTCCCTGGCGCCGTGAAGCTCGTGTACGCGTAAAAAACCTCCGTGTCCTCGCGGCGTCCGTGCCAGCCGGCGACCGAACCAAGTCCGGGCAGTTCCACGTTGCGCACGTGGCCTCCCTGCAGGTCGAACACCGCCACGCGCGAAGCGGCATCGTGCAGGTACGCGGCCAGAAAGTAGTCACCCGCCATGCCGACCGATTCGAGCACATCGGCGGCCTCCGGCACCACAACGCGCCATTGCGTGCGATCAGGCCGGCGGACATCGACGGCCACGACACGCCGCAGTGGCGCATCGGCATCCGTGGCGATCCAGAACAACTCGCCGTCATTGCCCACGAACTCGTACTGCGCGTCGAACCCTGCGATCAGCTCCACGACCGGCGAGTCCGGGTGCGCCAAGTCGCGATAGAACAGCTGGTTCTTCTCTTCGCTCCC
>JBFWYF010000820.1:0-3811 GCA_050186685.1 Pirellulaceae bacterium | reverse complement strand
GGCTGATGTACGTTGCCGCGGATGAGTATCGCCTGATCCCGCGGCGGCTGTTCCTCCACAATCGTCAGGTATCTGGGACGCTGGTCCACCCGCGACTGAAGTTCCTTCTGCCTGCTTTCAAGCTGCTGGATCTCTTCGGCTACGACGACAGGATCCGTATCAGGAGCCGGGGAATCGGCAAGCGGCTTAGCGTTGCCCGCCGCCAAGCCGTTTGTCGAGGCCGTTTTCGCCGACTCCGCCTTCCGGGCGAGCGCCGCGGCCAGCTTTTTCCGCGACGCGAGCTCCTTGGTCACACCTTGCAGTTCCTGTTCCCACTGCACAATCCGCTGCTCCTCGTCCGATGGCAGCGGCAGGGGCTGGTCGATCCAATTCGAGACGTTGGCGTGCCGCATCGCGACCGCCGACTTGAAGATCCCTGCCAAGGCGTAATAGTCGCGGGTCGGAATCGGATCGAACTTGTGATCGTGACAGCGAGCACAGCTGACCGTCTGTCCCAGAAAGGCCTGGCCAATCACGTCCAGCTGCTCGTCGACATAGTCCATGTCGAGTTGCTGCTTGTCCTGCTCTTCGAAGTTCGTGTTGCCCATCGCCAGGAACGTGGTGGCGACCAACTGTCGCCACCGCTCGTCGCGATCGCCGGCGCTCAGCAAGTCGCCAGCGATCTGCTCTCGAATCATCGCATCGAACGGACGATCCTCGTTGTAGGCGTGAATCAAGTAGTCGCGATAACGCCATGCTTGCGCGAATACCATCCCGCGCAGAGTGACCGATTCGGCGTAGCGGGCCACATCCATCCAGCGCCGCGCAAAGGCTTCGCCGTACGTCGGTGCGGCCAGCAATCGATCCACGAGGTTGCGCCATGCCTGGTCGAAATCATCGGCGCTGCATGCGTCCCGCATGTCCTCGCGCGTCGGGGGAAGCCCCGTCAAATCGAAATGGAGCCGTCGCACCAGGTCACGACGGTCACCCTCAAGCCCGGGCGAAATGACAATGCCCGCGGCGGCCAATTCTGGATCCAAGAACCCGTCCACCGGGGTGGCGCTGCCATGTCCCAGGCCAACGGGCACGGCGGACATTTGTAGCGGTTGGTAAGCCCAGTGGCGGTTCGCCGCGCTGCCGCGCGCCTGCCCCGGTGCCTGTTGCCTACGCTCGGAACCGCTGCGCGGATCGGGCGCTCCCATGGCAATCCACGCCTCAAAGTCCCTAATAACGGAGTCCGGCAACTTTCCTGCGGGGGGCATTTCGAGCTCGTCATAGCGGAGCGCCCGCATCACGAGACTTTCCGCCGCCTGACCAGGCACGATCGCGGCACCGCTGTCTCCGCCCTGTAACAGCCCGTCGCGATGGTCCAGGAGCAACCCTCCCTGCACGATCTTGGCCCCCGCCGCGTGGCACTCGTAGCAGTGCTCGACAAGCACAGGTCGAATCTTCGTCTCGAAGAACTGGAACGCCTGCTCGCTGTCGTTACGTTGTTCCTCGGCAGCTGCCCACGACAGTAAGCCGACCCAGATGAAGGCAAGCAGGCGAACTCGCTTCATGTCCGTTCCCAACAAAAAGTGCCCGACCTCGACCACACATTGCCGACGATTCGACGTCCGCGGTCGCGCGGCCGCCGGCTCACGGTGCGCAAGGAGCCAGCATCATGGGCCGCGGGTGGAGAAAGTGCAATCGGTGCGAGTCCAGATCGCCTCGCTCAGGCTGCCGGCTGACGGGGAAACCTGCCGTCCCGCAAGAATCCGGCAACCAACGCGGCGACATCCGGTCGGAACAACATGCTGGTATGCCCGCTCGGGACCACGATGTGGTCGGCCTGGGTGGTCAAGACTGTGTCGGCGATTCGTATCATGCGATCGTGCGCGGCGGCGATGACGCCGATGCGAAGTCCCTGGGGCACGGGTAACGAATTGACAAAACTGTCCTCACCATCCGCCAACTGGATTAATGGCTTACACAGCCAGCCGAGGACCGGAGCCAGTCGAGTGGCTACGGTCGAGCCCCGGTTCGGCGGCGCGAGCATGACCACCGAACCCAAGCGAGCCGGTGCGCTCGTCCCTAACGCTGCTCGCGCCAGGATACAGCCCATGCTATGGGTCACTAGATGGTAACGATTGACGTCGGTCCGCTCATCGAGTTCTCGCAAAAGCGTTGCCAAAACGCCACTTAGCCGGCCGATCTCGCCCGTAATGCTGCGGTAGCCCCAATTGAGCGTGCGGAACCCACTCCGCCCAATACGCCGTTCAAGAGGCATCAAGACGACTCGATGCGCCGCGAGGCCATGAATCAGCACCACCAAGTCGCCTCGCCCCGGTTCAGGGGAGTTCCTTGAGCTCCTCGATAATTTGGTGGCGAACATAGGCACACCCGTGCTGAGGCCTCCATCTGCGGCATCTTTGTACGATCGACGGTCCCCGGCAAGCTGAAGTCGTCCCGGAGGCTTGCATTTTTTTGCCAGTTGCCAGCCGTCCAACGCCACCTAGAGTGCACACCAGACAATTACGAATGAACCGTGAAGGCTCTGGTAGCATCGCCGGGGACTAACCCGGGCGTACCCTGGCCTCACGCCCCACCATCTCCCCGAGGAGAGGGGTGTCCCAGGCAAGCTTTTTTCCTCGACGGCCCCCGGCACTGCAACATGTCTCCGGATCCCCAACACATGAATTGCATGGAAGTTTGCGGCGGTCATGGCGAAGGCACTCGGTATTACCGGCGTCCCGGTTTGGATGTCTGGGTCCTGTCTCGCGTACGTCAGGACGTCGAGGCCGGCGGCGGCGATCTCCACTTGCTCTCGTCGTGCGCCTCCGGACGGATCACCCGCATGTTGATGGCCGACATTTGCGCGTTCGGACCGTTGTTCGACGGGGTCGCCTCGCGTCTGCGGCGGGTCCTGAAGCGGAATGTGAACACGATCCTACAGACTCGTTCGGTACGTCAAATGAGCGAGGAATTGGCAGCGGCCGCGCAGCATGGCGGATTTGCCTCCACTCTGATGAGCACCTTTTTCGCTCCCACTCGGTCCTTCACGGTTTGCAACGCCGGCCATCCCGCACCCATGCTCTATCGCCGCCAAACACGGGAATGGTCTCTGCTGACAACAGCTTCCGCACCCGTCGTAGACGTCGAAACAGTCCCGGGTACCGTACCCACCGAAGAGTACCAGCAGTCGAGCACCCATTTGCAGGTCGGGGACCTGGTATTGGCCTGCAGCAGCAGTCTGACGGAAGCCCGATATCGCAGCGGGGAAGCACTGGGGGTGGAAGGGCTCCTGAGCCGCGTCCGTCGCCTACCGGATGACGACCCCGGGCTGCTGCCTCAACGATTGATCGACGACCTGCTCGAAGAGCACTGCGGGAACCTGGACGATGTCGATTCCACAGTCCTGCTGTGTCAGGCGACTACGACGTGCGTCGGCTGGCGCGACAATGTCTTGGCGCCGTTTCGGCTGTTCCGTCCGGTCTCGGACAGCACGTCGTTCTGATCGCTGGCTGCGCAGAATATTGGGTGCAGAATCTGGGGCAGCCCCACTTTTCCTTGCCAATTGGCTCCGTTCCGCGTCCGCGTCATTGCACACGCAAAATATGAAGTTACAATTTTGGGATGTGCACTGCGAGCGCAGCGGTTGATTGAGCTCGCCAGATCAGAGCGCGAGGGACAGGAAGTGCCCTCAAAGTGCGCACGGCGTGAGAACCATCGGGAAAAGAACAAGCAGCGTGATCATCGGTAAAAACCAGAACACCTACGCCAAACGAAACCGCGAAATGGACAAGAAGGCCAAGGCCCAGGCCAAGCGACAGCGACGCGACCAGCGAAAGCT
>JBFWYF010000819.1:0-3826 GCA_050186685.1 Pirellulaceae bacterium | reverse complement strand
CGAGTGCCGCGCCGCCGGCAGCCACGACACATCCCTCGCGCAGACACAGCCCCCGGACCTGGCGCCGCGGCAATCCCAGCGCGAGCAGCGTGCCCACCTCGGACGCCCGCATGTCGATCCCCAGCCGAAACAGGAGCGATACCATCAGCAAGGCCGCGGCAATCACGAAAAAACTGAGCGACAGGAACAGGACGTCAAACGGGGTCGTGCCCGCCGACGCGGCCAGCTGCCGCTCGCGAATCGGTATCCACTGAAACCCAACCTCCGCTGCATGCCGCGCCAGTTCGCGGGCGAGACTCGATTCCAGCTCTTCCAGCGAGCGCCCTCCTGCCGGCACTCGAAACGAGGTGACCTGCCCGAACCGGCTGCCCCACAACCGGACGCCGGTCGCGTAGGAGACGAAAGCCTTGGGAGTCGTGCGATACGTCTCCCAGTACTCGTCGTCGGCCTCGCGGACACGGTCATAATCGAACGGAAACGGAGCATCCCAGTCGGCGATCGTGTCTTGATCCGTGACACCCTCGACGGTGGGAGTCAGATCCGGATCGTTAGCGGGCGTCAAAGGCTGGTCATACTCGGCGGGCCGACGGGGGCGGTATGGCCGGGCGGGCCTGGTCAGGGCGGCGACGGCCTTCCATCGCAGCTGTGCCGTCCGTTCCACGGCCTGGCCGTGGGCCGTCTCGGGCTCGAAATAGTCGACCGCGATCGTGCCCCCGGGCTGGCCACCCAGGTCCTGCGCGGCCCATGCGTTCAGCACGATCTCGTCGTCCGCGATCGGTCCAATGCGAGCTCCACTGGGATCGACCAGCGGGAATTGCTCGCCGGGGTCGATCGCGGTGACCATCGAGTACGGAATGCCGTGCGAGGCTTGCGTCGACGGAGTCGAGGTCCCCACGGCCCGGATCGAATTCGCCAGATAGGTCAACAGCGGCTGGCCGCCCCACGGCCTCACGACCCCGGCTATCACGTCGGCAGTGGCTGGGGAAAAGACCATGCGGTCGGTCGTCACGCTGTAATAATCGATCGACACGGGGTCGGGTGCCGTGGGGGGCCCAGGCCCGCGGCGCACGTGTGTAACGGCGACTCCGAAATCCTGCAGCTGTGGCTGGAGCCAATCGGGCAACCCATCGGCCGGCGCGTCGTGCCCCTCGCGCCGAGAGAGGAAGACCGCGTTGATCCCGTGCTCTTCGT
Organism: Pirellulaceae bacterium; assembly: GCA_050186685.1. Lineage (GTDB taxonomy): Bacteria > Planctomycetota > Planctomycetia > Pirellulales > Pirellulaceae > CAZFLF01. The sequence goes on along the minus strand of JBFWYF010000819.1, from coordinate 2,635 downwards.
CCAGCGCCGCCTGCAAGGTTGCGATGGCGACGAACGCATTGGCCGGCGGCCGCTGGCTCGGCTGCAGACTGAACTGCCCCAGTCCGCTGGCGGGCACAATCGCGACCACCCGCAGTCCTGGTACTCCCCGCACGCGATCGTTCTTGCTCGCCAGGGGACTGTCCGCCGGCACTTCGTTCGACTGGGGCAGCCGAAGCGTGACGGTATCGCCGACGCGGGCCCGCAGCTCCTCGGCCAAGGTGGCGTTGAGCACGACCTCGTTCTCACCCGGCATCGGTTCGGGCCGGACGCCGGACTCGTCCAGATCCCAGAATCCTGCGGAGCAACCCAGTACGAGCACCGAGGAACCGCGCAGCGTGCCTCCGTCCGTGCGGCGCTCGATGGTCGCGTGCGGGAACAGAATGGCGGGTTCGGCTTGAGCGTAGCGGGCTGGAAACTCGGCCGACGACTGGAGCTCGTCCACCAGCTGTTCGCGGAAAAAGCGGTCCTGCAGGATGACTTCGTCGATCCGTCCGAGGCGTTCGAGAGTCAAGCTACGCAGGCTGCCGCGCACGGAATCGCCCACCAGCAGCGCTCCCGTTAGAACGGCCGTCGCCGCCGCGACCCCCAACGCCACGGCCAGGTGCATCCGGCGATGGAATACCAGGCTCCGGTGGACGAGGCGAGTGAGTTTCATGCGGGCACTCCCTTCGCACGCTGGCGTTGCGTCTCAAGAAGCGGACGCGGTGAGCAGCCCATCGTCCAGCTCGACGCGCCGCGAGAACCCTTGTGCCAACTCGAGACTGTGCGTCACGACAATCATCATCGTCCGCTCCTGGGCCGGCAGCTCGAGCAGCAACTGCCCCACGGCCCGCGCGTTGGTCCGGTCCAGGCTGCCCGTCGGCTCGTCCGCGAGCAACAAGGTCGGCCGCATGAGCAACGCTCGAGCGACCGCCACGCGCTGTCGCTCGCCCCCCGACAGTTCCGCCGGGCGATGGTCGATCCGATGCGACAGACCAACTCGCTCGATCAGCTCACGGGCCCGCGCCAGCGTGTCGTCGGACGCGGGGCCCTCGGCCAGCGCCGGCACAAGCGTGTTCTCCAGGACCGACAACTGCGGCAGCAGGTGGTGTTCCTGAAATACGAATCCAACATGGCGATTGCGAAATCGCGCCTGGTCCGGTTCGCTCAGTGAGAACGGATCCTGACCCGATAACGTCACCTGGCCGGAAGTCGGCGCCTCGAGCGTGCCGATCACGTTCAGCAGCGTGCTCTTGCCCGAACCGCTGGGACCGAGCACAACCAGGTTTTCGCCCGCGTCCAGCTTCAGCGACACGTCCCGCAGGATGACCAGCGGCTCACCACGCGTCGGAAACTCCTTGCGAACGAGCTCCACTACCAGTTGCGACATGAAAGGCGGACTCCGGTTAACAGGCAACCAGCCCCGTCAGGACAACTCGCTTGCCAGGGTACAGGCGAAGTCGAAGCGGACTGCGACTTTGGATTCGCACGTGACCTTGGCCGTCAGAAAAAACGCATCGGCCAGCCGTTCCTTCAACACCACATCCATCTCGATCGTGTCATCGGGCCGGATCATGCGTTTGAACTTGACGTCCTGCAGACGGGTGGCCACCGGCACTCCCCGGCCGGACTCCACAAACCGGGACAACAGGATAGCTCCCGCCTGCATGGCCGCTTCGCAGAGGATGACGCCAGGCACCAGCGGAAAGCCGGGATAATGCCCCTGAAAAAAGAACTCGTCCGCACGAAACGTCTTGCGGGCGACAATCCGATCGTCGGTCTGCGAGACGATGTCATCGACCAGCAGCATGGGTGGCCGATGCGGAATGGCAGCCTGAATGCGGTCCAACGACATGGGTCCGAGCTCTCCTGGAAGTCTGGCGATGCGTCGAGGCACAAGGCATCACGTCGCAGCCGCCGCAGCCTTCATCAATAAAGCATCGACATCGTTGGCGACGATCACGCCGTAGTTGATGGCGCCCAGCCAGCCGGACATGATGATGCCGACGCTGCCCGCATGGTACAACCCCTGAATCTGGGCGGGCAGGGCCCGGCTGACGCCCAGCCCCTCGAACTTCGTGCCGAAGCTCGCCCCGGCGACATGTTTCGTGTAGTGCTGAAACGTGCGGGGAGTCGACGCTTCGACGTGGACCAACCGCTCGCGCACCCGCGGCACGTACTTGTCCAGCGCATCGAGTGTCGTTTCAATCAGATCGCGTTTGTTCCACTCGTATTCCTCGTCGCTCATGCGCGCCCAATCCTCGTAATTGGCATTCGTGCTGGAGACGATCAGACACCGGGGGCGTCCCTGCGGTCGCGTGCGGGGGTAGTAAAACGAGTAAGTGCGGCTGGTGACATGACGGTCGAGCAGCAGGTCGGTACGGAATTGTTGAGCCGTCGAGCTGAACAACAGATCGCCGGTCGACTCCTCGATGCGGTCATCCGGATGGAGCGCCATGTAGACCTGAGTGCTCGAATTGTTCAATCGCACGGCCTGGGCCTGGTCGACGAACTGCCGGTCGAAGTGCTCCTCACCCACCAGTCGGAAGATCGTCAAACGCAGGTTGGCGTTCGACACGACGCAGCGCGTGGCGATAGTACGGCCATTCACTTGCACACCGGTCACGCGTCCCCG
>JBFWYF010000818.1:0-3830 GCA_050186685.1 Pirellulaceae bacterium | reverse complement strand
GCGCGATGGCGGGCCCCTGCTGTACGGTCCGGAGCGCGACGCTCTTGGGCTGCAGCGGTCCGGCGGCAATTTGCAGCACACAGTTGCACAGCGCCGTGGCGGTGGCCTGCTGCTGAGCCGCGTCCGTCCAGGCAAAGCGGAGTTCGGTATCGACGAGGGCCATCGTCGCGACGACGGCCTCGCCACCGGCTCCATCGTTCATGGCAACTTCCCACTGGCGGGCCGCGGTTCCTCCGTCGGCGTTGCGCAGCTGAAAACGCGTCTTGCCGCGTACCGCTTGCTCTCCGCCCAACAGCGCCAAGTAGCACGAGTCGTCAGGGCCAATCTGAATGCGACCCAGCACTTGGGTTTCCGAGGCGGAGGCCCCGGCATCAGGCACCGGGACCAAGTTAATGGCCGCGGCGAATTCCACGCGGGCGGGTACCGTCTTGGCCGGTGCCGGAGCAGGCGCAGGACTGGCTGAAGGCGCAGGAGTGGCTGCTACCGGCATGGCCGCGCTGGCAGCCGGCGAGGCCGAGGAAGGCGGCGCGTTCGCCGGCGCAGTTGCGGTCGGAGCAGGCGAGCCAGCCGCAGGAGCACCGCCCGGCACGCTGGAGGCGGCCACGACGCTGGACGCCGGCGGGGCCGGAGCAGCCGGTGAGCCCGCGAGTGGTGCGGCTGGGGCGGGTGGAGCGGATAGAGGGAGACCCGTACCACCGAATCCGCTCGTCCCCGAGATGCCACCTCCCAAGGCGGCGGTCGCAGCAGGGGTTGCCGGCACCGGACTGGCTGCGGCTCCCGCAGCGACTTTCGCCGCTGCCACCGCACTGTCGACGGCCGGCACGACGGGTGGGTCGGGTCGATTCTCCGGATCGTTGGGATCGTTCGGGTTAAAGACCGGGGCGGGAGCCGCTGCCGCATCCTCGCCAGCGACGACACCGGCCGCCGAAATGGCAGCTGCCCCGTCGCCAACTCTCGTGAACCACATCGACACGCCACCTACGACCGCCACCAACATCAACAAGCCTACGCTAGCCAGCAGCAATCCGCGCGACTTGGTATTCCGCCACAAGATCAGCCAGCCCGCGACGCGCGGCATGCCCGCTTCACCCCCCGAGCCGGACCGGGCCGCACGGCGCACACGGATGCCGGCTGAGACGGGTGTCGCAGGGCTCGCTGTCCCCGAGGCCAACGCCGACGGCAAGCGGAGCGACCCGATCGCTGCCGAGGGGGCCTCGCCCGCGCCTGAACCGGCGGCCTGGGAACTGACGTCCGACGAGCGTTCTGCCGAGTCCGTGCACTGCGAGGCACCTTTCCCACGAGTCGGAGTTCTTGCGGCCGGTTCATTGGCCGCCGAGGTCCGCGCGGCGGCCAGTTGCTCCCACAACCCTGCCGACACGATTCCGGCTGCTTCGAGCTGGTCGACCGCCGCCGCAACGTCGGGCGCTTGTCGGAGGATGTCTCGAGCCGCCTCGCGTTGGACTCTGGTGAGCAGGCCGCTGGCCACCAGGGTCTGCCAGATTTCCGGGATGGAGCGGAAGGCGTTCGTTGGATTTGGCATAAGAGGAGGGGTGCCGGGTTAACTGCGGCGCCTCGATTTTCGCAGCGAAGAGAGCCCGACGCAAGCGACGGGCGGCCTCACGCACGGGATCCAGGGTCAGGTCAAACGAAGGCGTGTATCAGACTGCTCAGCCTATCCATACCCCAGCCGGCAGGGGGGAGGCCGGTGCCGAATAGGAAAGAATTGCCGGAAACACAACACTTCCGGCCGGACTGTGCCGATTAAGTGGAGTATCCCGGGCATACGGGAAGAACTGACTGTATGCATTGCGCCGGTTCGATAAGCACTTCGGGATGATTTTGCCGCGCAATCCGGCTGACACGATCACAAGCATTTTGCTGGCTGCGAGCATTGGCGAAGAAGGACGTCCGAACGGGGACGAACAGCGCGACTGTCTCGTACCTTTCGCACTGCGGAGACAATCCGATGAGAACGTTCAGGGGGTGGTTGTTGGTTGGTTTCACTGCGGTCTGCTCGGCCACGTGCGCCGTGGACCTGCGGGCGCAGTCCGCTGCGAAATTGTCGTTTGACGACACCGCAGAGGCAGGGATAGACAGCAGCCCATCGACTCCGCCGGCCGCGAGTCTTGCGCCGTCGGGGGCGAGGGTCGTCGAGAGACGATCGTCTCCCAGTTCCGTGTCGCAGACACCCTTAGCGCAGCCACTGGCCCAGCCATCCTGGGCGTCGGGGGCCGAGTTCCCCGTCGGCTTGGCCTCCTATGGGCAACCATACCATTCCAACATGCCCATGTACGCAGCGGCTCAACAGCCCGCCGCACCGCCGGCACCTGTTCCGGCGGCTCCCCCGGGGGCACCGATACCCAACGCACCTCCTCCCGTTCACTACGGCGGGGAATACCCCGAATACGGCGGCACGATGGGCGGATATGGCGGTGTGTACGGCGATAGCGAGTACGCCGGCGGAATGTATGGCGACGGGATGTACGGGGACGGGATGTACGGGGACGGGATGTACGGGGACGGCGGGATGTGCGCCGACGGCAGCTGTGATCCGGCCTACTTCAGTCCGGATGCCTATCCGCCCAATGTCCTGGGCAATTTCATACATGGACTCCTTCCCTACTCGGAAGGCGGCCGGTGCGCTCCTCGGTGGTACGATATCGGCCTGGACGCAATGTACATCAAACGCGAGGACATCGGTAATAACGTCGCCTTCGCGTCGCGTACGCCGGGTGTCCAGAACGCGGTGCTGACGACCGGAAACCTGAACTACGACGAAGAACTCGGCTTCCGCTTCAACGCGGCCGTCATGACCGGCCCCGGTACCAATCTCGAGTTCACTTACTTCGGCTTGTTCAACTGGGCGTCCAGTTCCCAGGTGGCGGATCCCACCAACCAGCTGTTCTCGGTCTTCTCCAACTTTGGCACTACCCTGCCGTTGTCCGACCAGGCCGACTTGTCGCAGTTCCAGTCGATCGGCACGTCGTCGACCATCGACAACTTCGAGCTCAACGTGCGGCGGCGATGGGTTGGTCCGAACTGCCGCACGCAAGGCTCGTGGCTCGCCGGTGTGCGATATGTCTACCTGCTGGATGACCTGCGGTACTTCACGCTGGGACGCAACGGTGTCGGTGGCACGCCGGTCGGTCAATCCGATACGCTCGTCCGGGCTCGCAACAGCATGACGGGCTTCCAGGCTGGTGGCGATCTGTGGGCAAACGTCCTGCCGGGCATTTCGGTGGGCGGTGACCTGAAGGCCGGTGTTTACGGAAACTACGCCAAACAGAACACCAACATCCTCTCGACGCTCACGAACAACACGACGGCACTGCAGCCGGAGGAAGCGTCGAACAACGACGTGGCCGTGATCGGCGAGGCGAACCTGATGTTCATCTACCGCGTCCGGCCGAACATCACGGTCCGCGGCGGTTACTCATTCCTGTACATCGACGGGCTGGCCCTGGCCGTGGACAACTTCAATCCGACGAATCCGTTTAACAACAACCGAGCGGTACGCGAGCTGACCGACAGTGCTCACGTCCTGTATCACGGTGGTTTCCTCGGATTCGAGTGGATGTGGTAGTTCAGACGTACCCATCCTGCAAGTCAATCACGCCGTCCCAATGGGGTGGCGGCGTGCGGCGGTGCTGGGCGATGTAGACGGTGAGAAAGTCCTTGACCCGATCCTCGTCCGGCACCCGGTGGAGCAACTCGAACGCGGCCTCCCAGTCGCCGGACTGCAGGGCATCGAGAGCCAGTTCATACGCTGCCAGATGTTCGTCCGCCAGCCGCGAGTTTTCGGACCGCGGTGGCAGCAACTGGTGGATCTC
>JBFWYF010000817.1:0-3831 GCA_050186685.1 Pirellulaceae bacterium | reverse complement strand
CAGCTGGAGCGACACCGCAGCTTGCCCCCCGTGTTGAAGAAGCTCCGCGACGAGGGACTTCACCTGGTCGGGCTAGAACAGACGACGAACTCCGCCGTGCTGTACGATTTCCCGTTCGTGCGCCGCACCGCTCTGGTCATCGGAAATGAGCGCCAAGGATTGGACGACGAGGTGCTCGGACTCGTCGACGCGGTCGTTGAAATTCCCGTCTATGGTCTCCCGTTTGCGCATAACGTGGCCACAGCCACCGCGATGGCACTGTACGAATACTGCCGCCAGTACCCGGACGGTTGAACACACATGAGTACGCCCTCCCGACACGCATGGGTTACGGATCTGCGAGATAGTCCCGTGGAGCAGCGGCGGGCTGCGGCTCAACGGCTGGCCGAAATGGATCCGGTACCGGCCGAGTCAACTTTGGCACTCGTAGACGCGGTGAGTGATGCGGACGAGGAAGTGCGTCAATGGTCAAGCGACGCACTCGAGAAACTGGCGGCACCCGAGGTCCAGGCCGTCTCCGATCTCGCCCAGCGGCTCGAGCACGGGCCGCCGGACGTCGCTTACTGGTCGGCGACCCTGCTGGGGAGGTTGCAGGGGGCGAGCGAACGGGCCGTACCCGCACTCGCGCGGGCCATCGAACACCACGGGACTCTGGCGGTGCGCGAACGGGCCGCCTGGGCGCTCGGACAAATCGGACCGGCCGCCCAGACGGTCCGGGACGTTCTGCAGCGAGCGGCCGACGGCAACTCGCCTCGGCTCGCGCGCCTGGCGCGCGCCGCGCTGGCACAGATGCCGGACAGCCCATGAACGCCGCGATCACGGTTTGGCGCCGCACCGGCGGCGAGGCCGATCGTTCCCCGATGCCGCTCAGCGCGACATGCGATCGCCCAATTCCTCGAGCTCGATGAGGGGACAGTCGCGATCCGCAATCATCCGCTCGACGGACGGCGGGTCCTTGAAACCCGATCCCGTGACAAGTGCCACCGTCACGGCTTCGCGAGCGATCCGGCCCTGGCGAGCCGCCTGGATTGCCCCTGCGACGGCCACCGCTCCGGCCGGCTCGCAGAAAATTCCTTCCTCACGCGCCAGACGGCGCTGTATCTCCCACACGTAGTCGTCGTCCACGAGATGTCCCGTACCTCCGCTTGCCCGGCAGGCCCGGATGGCGTCGTGACCGTCAATCACATTGGCCACTTGGAGACCGCTGATTCTTGACGAGCAAACGACGTCCTGGCCGCGGTCCAGCCCCTCGCGGAGCGGACCGGCGATGGTGTTGTTGCCCGAGGGCTGGACACACTCCACACGCGGGGTGTTGCGAATACGTCCCGCAGCCCGCAGCCACTCGAATCCCTGGGCCACGGCCCACGTCAGTCCGCCACCGCCGGCCTGCGTAAAGACATGATCGATGGGCGAGGGAAACTGGTCAGCAAGCTCGAACGCGAGCGTGCGCACTCCGCTCATACCCAGGGGGCTGAACTTGAACGCGCTGATCTGTAATGCGATATCCGAGCGGGCGCCGAGCTCGACGAGAACCTCGAACGTGCCCCGACTAATCCGCGGGTCGATGCCAAACTGGCGCACGCGGAAAATGTTTGCGCCGTACGACAGCATCTGTTGCAGCTTGCCGAGAGGTGCCGTCTCGACCACTGCGATGAAGCACTTCAAACCCGCCGCCGCGCAATACGCCGCCAGCGACGATCCAGTATTCCCGCTCGTGGTGGCAATGCAACGGTCTTTCCCCGCGGCCAGCATGTGTGAGATGGCACAGAAGGCAAACCGATCTTTGTACGAGCCCGTGGGGTTGCATAGTTCGAGCTTGAAGTACAGGTGGTCGAGTCCGCATGCGGGACCGAGTCGCCGCGAGCGGACGACAGGCGTGTCGCCTTCCCCGAGCGTAATGCGCGCCGCTGGAGGCGGCGCCTCGATCCCGTCGGACCATCGCCAGATACTGCGGTTCATGAGGATTCACGACGACGGAGCGTCGTGCCACACTGGATACTGCTGTTTAGGAGGGTTCTGGGGCAGAGCTAATTGTCGCGCCGGCGTCCGCCGAAGCCTCCCTGAGGCAACGTGGTCAGGTCGAACGGCTGGCCTTTGAGATCTCCGTACTTGGCCCGTTGCTCCGGCGTCAGCACTTCTTCCGCAGCCTTATCGCGTTGCTGCATCAAGTCCCGCGATTTGGTGCGAAACTCTTCGAAATTGCCACCGCCAAGGGCACTGGACACCAGCGCGACCTGCTGCCGCAGGAAATCGCGATGGATTCCGGCCAGCCGGGACTGTTGCTCTGGCGTCAGCTGCAACTGCTGGCCTAGGTCGGATTCGGCCAGCGCCATGCTGCCCGCCGCCTGCCATCCGATCTGTTGCAACCGAGCGTACTGATCGTCCTTGAGCAACGCCTTCAGTTTAGGCCGGTACTTCGTATTCAGGCTGCGGGTGGTTTCGGCCATTTTTTCGCTGATCTTAAGTCGCTCGTCGTCACTGAGGTCTTGGATGCCACCGGCGAACAAGGCCCGCATCTGTTCGCCTTGCTCGTTATTGGCCTCTTCCGAGAGCTCAAGCAACTGCTGTTTCATATCGTCCGCAACTTTCAGCTCGGCCTGTACGGTGGGAGCAATGGCCAACGATGTCAGCAGACCTCGACTGCGGAATCCCCCTCGACCGGGTTGACGCTGCTCCTGAGCGCCCAACGGCGCCGCCATCACAATCGTAAGCAGGATGATCGCGCCGCGAGATCGGTTCCCTGTGCGGTACATGCAACAAGCCCTTTTGGTAAAAGCATGGAGATATCGGCATGCAGGCCCTGGTTGTACCAGGAAGCGGTCGCAAAACAAGAATCGGTCCTCGACGAGGGAAGCCGGGGAGGCAACATGCGGACGTCGCGGAGTGGCACGGACGGAGATTTTGCACTTGTGCCGGTACGCGCACTCCTACGATTGACTCAGTCCCTGTCGCGAAACGATGATGGGGCCCCGGAGGAATTCGTGATGCGAATGCGTTTGCTTGCGCTGTGGCTACTGGGGGCACTGGGGACGTGTGGAGCGTCGGCGGCAGAGCGGCCCAATATCCTGGTGATCGTAGCGGACGACCTGGGTTATGCCGACCTGGGGGCGTACCGCGGCGCCGAGGTGGCGACGCCACACCTGGATGCGTTAGCTGCCAGCGGAATCCGCTGTACGTCGGCCTATGTGACCGCTCCCTATTGCAGTCCTTCGCGTGCTGGGTTGCTGACCGGGATCAGTGCAACGCGATTCGGCCACGAGTTCAATCCCCACGTCGGAGAAGAGGCCACGCTCGGATTGCCGCTCAACCAGCGCACGCTGGCCGACGAACTGGGCGGTGCTGGCTATGCTACGGCGTTGATGGGCAAGTGGCATTTGGGTTTCAGTTCCGCCCATCATCCGCTGTCCCGCGGCTTCCATTCCTTCGTGGGGTTTCTTGTGGGCGGGCACAACTTCTTGCTCCATGCCGATGCCGCTCCGCGATTCGGCTCCGCGCACTCGCATGACATGATTTATCGGGATCGGGAGCTGCAGCGGCTGGACGGATACACGACGGATTTGTTCACCGACGAAGCGATTCGCTTCATGGACGCGCGCGGGGCGGAGCAGCCGTGGTTCGTCTGCCTGACCTACAACGCGGTGCACACTCCGCTGGAGATGCGCTCGGAGCACCTCACGCGGATCCCAGCCAGCGTGTCGGATCCCGCTCGCCGCGGTTATCTGTCGTTGCTGCTGGGACTCGACGACGATCGGGCGGCTGATCGAGCACCTGCGCTAGACGGGCAAGCTGAACAATACCTTGGTCTTTTTCTTCAGCGACAACGGCGGATCG
>JBFWYF010000816.1:0-3838 GCA_050186685.1 Pirellulaceae bacterium | reverse complement strand
GTGCGTGGCATCTTACATGGGTTCCCGCACTTTCCACGCACGTCCGTGGCCACGATGGCGGCGATCCGTTTATTGAACCCCACGTCGGCGTACCAGGGAGCCACCGAGACCTGCGGTCCAACGGCCTTTTCGATCGACCTGTGCCGAAATCGGCCGCGGGAATGGGTCAATACGCTGATAGCGCTGGCTACGCATGGTTCGGCGCGCATTAACACCTTGGAAATGAAACCCGACCCGGACGTACGGCATCGCAAGCTGAACGAGACCGGAGGGATGGCACCCGTGGATTGGATTGTTGTGGCGAGTCTTCGGTCGACGCTCTGCGGCTTGATGTCGTACCGGGCGGCCAGCCTCTTCAAGGGTTCGCTCGAGAATTTTGGCATACATCCCGGGGCCCTGTTCGACTGGTTGACGGCGTCTGGTTTTTCCACGGTATGCCTGTTCGGTCAGAATTCCTTGTCCGACGCGCTATTCAACCGCTTCGTCAAGCAAATCCATGGAGCACGTACGCATTTGACCGGACTGTTGAATGGTCTGGATGCGACGCCGGAAGCGCTGCTGCGCTTCCTGAGCCCGCGGCTCGCCACGGAGTCGTGGTCGGTGTTCGTGTGCATCGAACATCGGCTGAGCAACGCCTTGCGCGAGGGGACGGCCGCCGACGGTGTGAATCGTCAGGCCCGCTTGGACCTCGTCCAATCGGCTCGCCCCCCGCGGCCTTCTAATCCGACGGACTTGCGCGAGACTTTTACACCCCAGGCGCTCGGCGCGTTCACGCAGTCGACATCACACAAGGTGTTCGGGGCCGCCGCGAAGATGCAAAGGGCGCGGTCGCAGCTCACATCGGACAACACGGCGGGCCACGTGATGGTGCTGCATGATATCGAAATTGGCGGATTCTATGTGTCCTGTACGGTCAGCAACTACGGCGAACTGATGTATCACCATTCGCTGCCCGTCAAGGAGTTCCTTGCGACCGTGCGATCGGTCGTAGCCGCCACCGACTTGCTGCGCTGATTCATCCGTATACTGGAACCGACTTCATGGGCAGGGGCGGGGCGCCACCCATGCACACGCGCGCCGCGTGGGAAATCGGTCCGGGAGACGGCAGCCTGGTGACTTCGGTGGATCATAGGACCACTGGGAAATCGCGAGATGTCAACGCTTCATGAAATCCTGACCGCAGCACAGAATCTGTCTGCTTCCGACCGCGCTCGACTGATCACGGCACTCTGGGACAATGTGGCTCCAACCGACTGGTTGCCACCAGACGATAAGTGGCTGGCAGAAGCGAATCGACGCAGTGATTCATACGACGCCGGCGAAATGTCGGGTGCGCCCTGGTCGGAGGTTCGCCAACGAGCTCGTCGCAAAGCCGGGCTCGATGGCTAAGATTAGCATCTCTTCTGCCGCCGAGCAGGATTACGCCGAGCGCTTGTGTTCGTACGCACAGTGTGCAGCTCGAACTAGCGATTGACGAAGCGAGCCGAATTAGCGGGGCATCGTTTCAAGCGAAGGGCTGCACTATTTGCCGTGATCGCTTTCGGGAATCATCCTTTCGTTCCTGATGGGAGGGATCAGGGCAAACGCTGTCGCCATTTTTCAGGATCGCGCGAAGTGTGGAGAACCGCGTAGACGATCACGGAGTCACCCGTCGATTCGTAAAACACGGCATACGGAAATCGCCGGACCATCGCGCGGCGGTATTCGGCAAATACGACAGCGTGCAGTTCTGGCTGCCGAATGATCCCACTCAAGCAGGCGTCGACACAGCTGAGGAACTCATCGCCGAGCCCTCTTCGCCGGTCTTCATACCAGCCATAGGCTTCCGATACATCCGACTCGGCTTCCGGGGCCAGCACAAGACTAACTGGCATTGCGATTACGAATCCGCTGCTTGACAGCTTCCCAAGTGACGCCCGAGGCTGGGTTGGCAACGAACTTAGCTTTGCGTGCCGCCAACTCCTGCTTTTGCCATTCGTGAACTGGAATCGACTCCGGCGACGCTGCCAAGTCGTCCCAGAGGTCCTCAACCAACTGCAGCTTTTCGGCTGGCGTCAAATCAAAGATGGATGGAATCGAACTCATAGGCGTTTCTCGCGGTGAATGCCGTATGGCGAGGAATTGCGACTTTATAGAGCGTACCACAGCCCCTAGCTGCTGAGAAACTCGCATTCGATTGCCCTAACGTCGGCGTGGGTCGCTTTGTTCGGGTTTTGGCATTCGGGTTAAGTGCAGCATTCCGAAAATGTGTCGGAAACGACCATCAACGATCACGGCGACAGTCAGTTACGTCGATACGTTCCGCTTTACTATCGGTCCAAATCCCTATTTGAACCGAAACTTCCGACGTCTCGTTCACCCAGGCCGAAGAAAGCAAGCCAGGCATGCTTGGGGCATTTGCTTCTCGGCTACCCCTCAGATTACGCTGCCTCGCCGGTAACCGTTCACGGATTTTCGACGTGAACGGTGGAACGGGGCTGATCTCGAGCGTGGGGCAGGCGAAGCAAGCCAGGCGCAGTTTTGGGGCTAAATGGGTGGTTTGGGCGGACCCCTCTTCCTGCGCCTGCCCAAGCATTGGTCAAGCATTGGTCCCGCACGACAGAAAAACGGCGTTCGCGTGATGGAGGACACCCCCAAATGGTGCTAATCCCTATAGGGGGCGACGTGTCGGTCCCCTGGTAGCTAGTCAGTCCGGCAACACAGGGGGGCAAACCATGGCGGGGCGGCCGAGAAGCGAAGTCATCGATGAATCCGTGGTCGGGGTCTATCACGTCTGGATGCGCTGCATCCGTCGCATGTTCCTGTGCGGCTATGATCCGCTGACCAAACAGGACTTCAGCCATCGCAAGGATTGGTTTGGGCAACGGCTGGACGAACTGTCGCGTATCTTTGCGGTAGATGCCTGCGTCTGGGCCATCCTCTCCAATCACTATCACCTGATTGTCCGCAATCGTCCGGACCTGGTCCGCCAATGGTGTGATGCGGAAGTCGTACGACGCTGGTGGTATCTGTTTCCCGAACGGCGGGACGATCTGGGTTTGCCGGCGGAACCGACGGCCCTGGAGATCCGCTCCCTGGTGGAGGATCGCAAACGGGTGGCCCAGCTGCGCAAACGGTTGAGCAGCATCTCGTGGTTTATGAAGGCCCTGAATGAGTGGTTCGCGAAGCGTGCGAATGCCTGCGAGGATCAGATCGGCCATTTCTGGGCCGAGCGGTTTGGGTGCCGGAATCTGTTGGACGAAGGCGCGCTGCTGCTGTGCAGCATTTATATCGATCTGAACGAGATTCGGGTGGAGCTGGCCAGCCGGCCGGAAGACTCGCGGTACACGTCGGCTTACACCCGCATCCTGGCTCGGATCCTGCGTCGTGCGCGGGAAGAGTCCGAGCGCCAGCCACCGTCTCCCCCGACTCCGACTCCGCCCCCCTCCCCGCCGCCTCCCACCGATTACCGGCCGGGGGATCCGGACTACTGGATGTGCCCGCTTTCGACGGACGATCGGGCCCCGCTGCTGGACGTGGGAACCCCGGCGAGCACCGCGGCGGCGGCTACTTCGTCAGACGTCCTTCCGGACACGACCGAGGCGGCTGCGTCGCAGGACGGGGGTACGGTGGCGAAGTCGTGGCGGCATGGCTTCTTGCCGCTCACCGTGGACGAGTACCTGGAGGTGCTTGACCGCACGGGCCGGCTGCTCGTCGAGGGGAAGCCGGGGGCGATGGATCCTCAGATGGAGCCGATCTTGGTGAGGCTGGGGATCCAGCCGCAGGCCTGGCTGACGATGCTCGAGAAGTACGAGGTCTGGTTCCACCGGTTCGTCGGGCGCGCCGAGAACGTGCTGGC
>JBFWYF010000815.1:0-3847 GCA_050186685.1 Pirellulaceae bacterium | reverse complement strand
CCGACAGATTTTTCTGGCGTGCCAATTCGCAGGAGTCGAGAACGGAGCGGACGCCCGGCGCGTCGACGGCGACGGGCTTTTCCACAAAGACGTGTTTCCCCGCTTCCACAGCGGCGCGCAGTTGCAGCGGCCGGAAGTGAGGCGGCGTGGCGAGCAGCACGACATCCGAGTGTTCGATCACTCCTCGGTAGGCATCGAAGCCCGTGAAGCAGCGGTCGGGCGTCACATCGATTTTGCCGGCGGCGCCTTCGGTCTCGCGGAGGCGTGCCAGCGCGCTGGTCCAGCGGTCCTCGAAAGCATCGCCCACCGCGACCAGCCGGGCATGCGGGTCGGCCTGCAGGGCCTGGGCGGCCGCGCCGGTTCCGCGCCCGCCGCACCCCACCAGTCCGACGCGGAGCGTCTCGGTGCCGCCGGCGTGTACGCCGAGTGGCACGACGGTGTGGAGCGCCGCTGCGCCCGCGACCGCCGCCGAAGCGGACTGACTGAGAAACGTACGCCGAGTCGACGCGGGCGCCGACGCATTCGAGGACGAGGTCGAGGATGTCATGCCTGGTGCTCCGGTGGCGAAGGTGAACTACTGGATGGCCTACTTTAGAGCGCTGCGCTAGAGCTGCGAAAGGCGCGGGCCGCCGATCGCCCTAATTCCGCCTCCGCCGGTCAGCTCACCGGCGCACGAGGCGCGGTAGAATTCAGCAGCTCGACGAGCCTTTCGTGGCTGATGGGTTTGACCGCATGTTCGTCGAACCCAGCCGCTATGGATCGTGCGCGGTCCTGTTTGCGGCCGTATCCCGAAAGTGCGATCAGCCGCATTCGTTCGTATCCCCTCTGCCTGAGCCGGCGAGCAACCTCGTATCCATCGAGCCCCGGCAGACCGATATCCAGCAGGCAAACGTCCGGCTGGAACTCGCCCGCCATCTGCAGGGCCGACGGTCCGTCATAGGCCGTGCGGACCGTCGCTCCCGAATCTTGCAGGAGCAACGCCAACACATCGACCGAATCCTGGTTGTCGTCCACAAGCAGCACTTTCATGCCGGCGGTCAGTTGCAGCTCTGGAGGTGGCGGGATCGCGGCGGCCGCCAGGTCGTTGTGAGTCAGGGGGAGCCAGACGTGGAATCGGGCTCCGCGACCAAGCCCCTCGCTTTCCGCCCAGACTCGTCCCCGGTGCAACTCGACCAGCCGTCGGACCACCGTCAGCCCGATCCCGAGTCCCCCCGGCTCGCGCGCGATACCGCGTTCCAGTTGCACGAACAGGTCAAAGATATACGGCAACTTGTCCGGAGCGATCCCGCAGCCGTTGTCCCGAATCTCGACGAGCGAGCAGTCCGCGTCGGTCCGCATCCGCACTTCGATCCGCCCCTGCGCGGGAGTGTACTTGGCAGCGTTATGCAATAGATTCGCAAAGACTTGTTCCAACCGCGTGCTATCGGCCAGCACCGGCACCGGCGCTGTCGGCAGGTCGAGCGTCACGTGGTGCGATCGTTCCACCATCAGGGACTCCACCGCCGACATGGCCCGCTGCACCACGTCGCGCATGTCGACGGCCTCGAGCTGCAGCTCGATTTTGTCCTGCGTGATGCGCGACACGTCGAGCAGGTCGCCGACGAGTCGGGACAGGTTCTGAATCTGCCGCCGGATGATCGCGTGGCCCGATTGGCGGACGTCGTCGCGCCCCATGGCCACCATTTCGTGCGCGTACTGGATTGCGGAGAGGGGATTGCGCAACTCGTGTGCCAGCATGGCCAGGAATTCATCCTTCTGTTTTGACGATCGCTGCAGATCGGCGTAGAGCCGGCAATTCTCCAGGGCCACCGCCACGCGTCGCCCGAACTCCTGTCCCAGCAGGAACTCGCGCCGCGCGAAAGGCTCGCGCGATCCGCACCGCACGAAGGCGATTGCACCCGCCGCTTGATCCCGAATCAAGATCGGCACCGCGACCAGCGAACGTGGCGCGAGTCGAGCCAGCAGATGGCCCGTGTGCGGGTCGATCGTCCGCATTCGCATCAGCTCCGGCGAAATGTGTTCCTGCCATTCCGCCGTCCTGGTCCGGATCACCTGGGCGATGAGCGATGGTGAATCCCAATGAACCCGGTTGTGCTGAACGAGTTCGCCGAGAAGCCGCTCCTGAGCCGGGTCGCGATGCGCATAAGCAACCGGTGAGATCTGTTGCTCGGAGTCGATCAGTTGCACGACGCAGAAATCGGCGAACGACGGGACCGTCATCCGCGTGACGCGTCGCATGGCATCGGCGGGGTCGACGAGTTCCGCCAGCCCCACGCTCGACTCGGCCAGAAACTCAATGGCACGCTCTTCTTCGCGACGGCTGGAAATGTCGCGGAAGACCACGGCCACCTGAGCCTGCTGGAGCTCTTCGTTATCGAACCGCGAGGCGTTCACTTCGATGCACGTGGCCCGACCGTTGGCCGCATGCAAGACGCCACGTTCCGAGCTGCCGTTCGCCGAGGCCCGCAGCGCGCGGTCGATCACCCCCTCGATGCGCTGGCCATGGGCTTCGTCGTGAAAGACGAACACTTCGTCGAACTGCCGTCCTCGACCTTCGCCGACCGCCCAGCCCGTCAGTACAGCCGCCGCACAGTTGATCGAATCGATACCATGTTTCTCATCGACCACAATGACGCCGTCCGACAAGCTGTTCAGGGTCACGGACAGCTTGTGCCGTTCCGCGCGTGTCCGCTCCAAGGCCTGCCGCTGCGACCGTTCGGCCCATCCCAACCGCTCGCCCAGACATCCCGTGGCAAGCGAGATGCCGACGAAAATCCCAGCCGCGGCGAGATGCTGGCTGTCACTCGTGATTAAGTCGTGAAATGGGAGTAGTGCCGGCACCTGGATCACCAGCAGGAACGCCAGCAGCGCCCAGATTGTCGGGCGCATGCCACCCCACCAAGCGACAACAAATATCGCCGGGAAAAAAGACAACAACGGCACGGCATCGCCCACGAGCGGCGTCAGCAACCAACGGCCGAGAACGGCCAGCGCGATCGCGCACCACGCGACGCAACCCTCGCACAAGATGCGGCGGAGGAAGGCCGGAGGAGTAGTCAGCATCGGGGTATTCCGAGGCCCTGAAAGGCAAATTCCCTGGCCCGAGCCAGCCACGGGAGGGGATGTATCATCGCCACACGCCGCGCTTTTCGCAATATTCGGGGGATGGGAAAGGTCGCTTGCAGTCACGGCTTAAGACCGCTAGAATGGCCCGTTTTCACGCCCGCCCACGGCGCGTACCGGAGGGCTCCAAGTCGTCTCGGCATGATGACTTGGCAGCGATGACCCTGTGCCGTTGAACCGGCATCGATGACTGACTGGAGACGACATCCTTGGCTGGTACAAAGTGTTTTCTAGCGAAACCAGGTCAACTCCAACCACAATGGTGGCATGTGGACGCCACCGACAAGATCGTGGGGCGACTGGCCAGCGATATCGCCATGGTGTTGATGGGCAAGCACAAGCCGACATATACCCCGCACGTGGATACCGGCGATTTCGTCGTCGTCACGAACTGCGAAAAAGTCGCTCTGACGGGGCGGAAGTGGCAACAGAAGGAGTACACGCATTTTACGGGTTATACCGGGCTGCGTACGGAAACGGCCGAGCATCGCCTCGCCCGGCGTCCAGAGCTGATCCTCAAGGAAGCCGTCCGCCGCATGTTGCCCAAGAGTAAGCTCGGCCGGCAGATGCTGACCAAGCTGAAGATCTATGCTGGCGCCGAACATCCGCACCAGGCACAACAGCCGCAAGCCAGGGAGCTGGGCGTGAAATAAGCGCCGGCTGAATCAGGCCACGCAAGATCAGGCCACCCGCTCCCTTACACTTCCCATTCAATCGAGAGCCG
>JBFWYF010000814.1:0-3851 GCA_050186685.1 Pirellulaceae bacterium | reverse complement strand
CCGCTCACTCTTGGCAAGCGACAAGGGCATAATCGCCGAATCCATCCCGTACCGGTCTTCGACGTCGTCATGAATGCGCGTGAACAACGAATTGCGCAATACCGTCATGCCGTCGGCGAGTCGACTGACGATGCGGGCGCCGTCGTCGCGCTGTTCCCGCTCGTTGAACTGCTCGGCGGCTTCCGCACGGCGTAGGCCACAACCACCCAGTTCAATTCCCGGAGCATCTATCAACATCTGCGCCATAGGTATACCTGCGTACTCTTTCGAATAAGAACCTGCGGAGAGCCCAGCCTCCTTGGGGCTGCAGCTGAAACATTCCGTGACTGACTCCATGCGGTACCGGCTAGGTTACGGTACTGGCAACCACCGATTCGCTGGCGGTGTGCACGGGATCGGACGGCGTCGTCACGACGTGCACCACCACGCAACTGACGTTATCCTTCGTGTCCAGCTGCAACGCCTGGTCGACCAGCCGCTCCGCGGCACCTTGCGGATCGTCTTCCGTGTCGATCGTCGTGTGAAGAAACTCAGGATCGACGACATCTGTCAGACCGTCCGTGGCGAAGAGCAGCCTGTCGTGCGCCTGTAATCGAAACTCCCTTAAAACCACGCCTCCCGATCGAGGTTTGGTACCAACAAACTCGAGAATGATATGCCGCAGCCGATGCCGCTGGGCAACCCGACTGTCCAAATCACCCGCATCAACCATCGCTTGCACGAGCGTGTGATCCGAGGTGATCTGGTACATTGTATCGCCGCGGACAACATAGGCGCGACTGTCGCCGAGATGGGTCAGGTACAGCGAATCCCCGGCGAGTATTCCGAGAACAAGCGTCGACCCCATCTCGATTAAATGCGGATTCCTTTGCGCTGCCAGCGCCATGCTCTCGCGAGCCATCTGAATCGACTCACTGACCACCGACGCCAGCTCCAGGGACGTCAGCGTGCCACGCAGCTGGGGTATCAACTGGGCAGGCACACAGTCTACCAGGATCTGGCTGGCCAGCGCTCCCCCTTCGTGGCCGCCAATTCCATCGGCGACGAGCACGATCCCGTCGCGTGTGTTGGCGTAGCAGCTATCCTCGTTGCAAACTCGATGCGGCCCCGCTTCGCTGCACAACCCGGCCTTCAGCGCCCAGGCGAATCGCCCTAGGGGGCCGGCGCCCGACTGGCTCGTCACGGGCGCTGGCACCGCTTTAATGACGCGCGTGCGGCGTCGATGCGATACAGCGAAATAACTCCGCAGGGCCGCCAACAGCCGCTGCACTGGACTGACTTTCGGGGGAAATGTGAGGCCGGCCGTGATCGGAGGATAACCAACGCCCCGCAGGTGCGAAGCGCTAAAGGACTCGTGGCGGGTCATGGTTCCTCCCTTATCCGGGCAGGCGCCCCGCGATCGGCACGCAAGGGCATTTAACTCAAGGCCAGCAGGGGGTCCGCAAATGGTATTCCAACTCCGCGCAGCGCGGGGTCGCTACCGGCTGAGTCAGGGCTCACGGAGGCCGACGATCTCAACAACTGCTCTTGCGTTTGCGCGACCAGCGCGACGCGGAAGCTCGCAATTTTCACCCCGCGATGGCCACCCCCTCCCGCGAACGGATTACGTGGGCGCCCACAACTGCGCGATATCCGCGCGCCGCGCGCGCGATGTTGCCTCCCCTGCCCTCTCCCGAGGGGCCTTAGAGCCGACGTCACCCCTGACTTCCCTGGCCCCCTCCCAGAGTACCAGGAGAGGGGGTAGCAGACTCGCAAGTGCTCCGAGACGAGCTAGAGATTTCGGAAGTGTTATCACTTCCGCTACCCACCTTCTCAGCGGCTCGTCATTCCGGCGTAACGCCCCCTCTCAGGTTGGTGCGGCGCGCGGCGTGGTAAGCCATTCCAATCGCAAAAAGTGTGTGGCGCAGCTGATACAGGGATCGTAGTTCCGGATCAGATGCTCACATTGGCGCGTAATATCCGCGTCGGTCTGGTCCAACATCCTGGGCAAGAACGACCGCAAGTCCGCTTCGAGTTGCCCCTGGTTTTGCGACGTCGGCGGTACGATCCGAGCCTCGGCGATGAGTCCATCGTCGCCAATCCGGTATCGATGGTAGAGCAACCCGCGCGGTGCCTCGGTGGCATGGCAGCCACTGCCCGGCCGCGGCACAAAATCCATTCGGCTCGGCGCCAACGCGCCACGGCATTGCTTGACGAGGCGAATCGCCTCGTCAAACGCTACCAGCAATTCGAGCGCCCGGACGGCAATGCTGTAGAAATTGTTGCTGAGCGGCCGGTCGAGGCCGCACTCCTCGGCCAGTGCCAGGACGGCGGACGGCACCTGCTCCCGGCACAGATTCCAGCGGGCCAATGGCCCCACCAGGTAGGCGGTCCGATCAGGCATCCGCACACAGTGCAGCGCCGTACTGTGGGGCAGCTGTTCCTCCGCGAAATGCTGTTCGAACTCTTCGACGGCGATGTCCAACCCCCGCGACGAAATGACTCGCCCCTCGTTCATAGCGTACTCGCCTGCATGCCGCAGGGAAACGCTCTCATAGGGCCGAGTGAGATCCGGGTAGTCAAAACCTGCCACCAGCCGCAAGACCTCGGCCGACGCCCCCCACCCCCACTCCAGATCCGGAAGCAGGTCCTGGAGGTCCCGCCAGTTCGGCGCGCGGTAGAACCCTCCCACGGTGACATTAATCGGGTGGATCGCCCGTGCTCCAATGATTTCCAACAAACGGTTGCCGATCTTCTTCAACCGCAGTCCCCGCTCGACAACCTCGCGATGGTCCGCCGCCATGCGGATGCCGCTCTCGTAACCCAGAAAGTCCGGGGCATGCAGCAGATGGATATGCAGTGCGTGGCTCTCGATCCACTCGCCGCAATACAGCAGCCGCCGCATCGCGCGGATCTCCGGGGTGACGGTCAGTCCCAGAGCCTTTTCCAGGGCATGGCAACTGCTCATCTGGTACGCAACCGGGCAGATACCGCAGATCCGCGCCGTGATGTCCGGCACCTCCCGTACCGCCCTGCCACGGAGAAAGGCCTCGAAAAACCGCGGCGGCTCATAGATATTCAGCTCCACGCGCGTCACCTGGCGGCCGTCCAGCTGGATGAACAGGGCGCCCTCCCCCTCCACTCGCGTCAGCGCTTTGACTTCGATGGTGCGATGGCCGGTCATCCAATAATCTCCCCCCCCGCGAGCCTCTTCCGCCGGTCAACTTTGCTGTTCGAGCGCGTCGCTCGCATCGCTGAACTCCGGCGCAAAGCCGTTGAAGCTCCGCGTCAACCGCACGAGCTGTCCTCGGTCGATGCCCTGCGCCAAGTAATGGGCGTGCAGGCTGGCGAGCTGCGGGTGCTCCTTCGGACCGAAGCAGCCAAAGCACTCCCGCCCAAACGCCGGGCACAGCGCACCGCAACCGGCCTGCGTCACCGGCCCCAGGCACGCGGTGCCCTGCGCCACCGCCACGCATACCGTCCCTTTCCGCTTGCACTCCATGCAGACGCTGTAGTTCGGCAGCCGCGGCTTCCGACCGCGAACCAGGCAGCTGAGCACTTCCAGCAACTGCTCGCGTCGAATCGGACACCCCCGCAACTCAAAATCCACCGTCACACGACTGCCAATCGGCGTACTGGTGGCTAACGTCTGAATGTACTCGGGTCGAGCATAGACGTGCCGCACAAACTCGTCGATCTGCGACCAGTTCCGCAGCGCCTGAATTCCGCCGGCCGTCGCGCACGCCCCCAGCGTGACCAGGTAACGTGACTGGCTCCGGATCTCTTTGATCCGCTCGACATCATGCGGCGTCGTGATCGAGCCCTCCACCAGCGCCACGTCGTACGGACCTTCGCGCTGCTCCGAGCGCGCC
>JBFWYF010000813.1:0-3874 GCA_050186685.1 Pirellulaceae bacterium | reverse complement strand
GGCACAACCAGGGGAACCACGGGGCGGGCAATCATTACATGATGACGGGAGCACCACCCCGCATTCCGGTTGGTTGCGGTGCGTTTGTGAGCTTCCACCCCAGCCTGGGATCGGCCGTCGCGCGAGAGTGCGGGGCGCCGCCGGGGCTGCCGGCCTATTTCTCCATGCCGCAAATGTCGCGATCGGGCGGCCCCAACTTCCTCGGCGCCCAATACGCCCCGTTTGTGGTCGACGACGATCCAAACAACTCCAACTTCCGCGTGCGCGACGTCGCCTTGCCGCGCGGGCTCGCCAACGATCGTTTCCTCGGGCGCCGCGACCTGCGGTCTCAGGTCGACCGGCTGGTGCGCTTGCGCGAAGAGGCGGCCGCTGATCCGGTGCTGTCGGTCGATGAATTCTACCAGCAGGCCTACCAGCTGGTGACTTCCACCGACGCCCAGAAGGCATTCGATATTCACAGCGAACCGGACAGCGTGCGGGAAAAATTCGGCCGCAATGGCTTTGGCCAGCGAGCCTTGCTGGCGCGGCGACTGGTGGAAGCCGGCGTCCCGTTTATCACCCTGTACGATGGTGGCTGGGACCACCACCGGGGCTTGTTCGATTCGTTCAACAAGCGCATGCCGCGTTGGGATGCAACCGTGGCAGCCTTGCTGGAGGACCTGGACGAGCGAGGTCTGCTCGACTCGACCCTGGTCATTGCACTGGGTGAATTCGGCCGCACACCGCAGATCAACAAAGACGCCGGACGCGACCATTGGTCGAACGCCATGAGCGTCCTGTTCGCCGGCGGTGGGACTCCCGGTGGACAAGTCATCGGGGCCACCGATCCGCGTGGTTTCTCCGCCGTCGACCGCGTGCTCTCGCCCGAAAACTTCGTGTCCACGATCTACACGAAGCTGGGGATTGATCCGAACAAGATCTACTACACGCCCGAAGGTCGTCCGACCCACCTGGTCAGTGATCCGACGGTGATCACCGAACTGATGGGCTGAAGCGGATGATAAACTTGCTGGGCGCGGGTCATCCCGCGCAGGTGCGGGCCATGGTAGTCGAATGGGTTCGTCCGCGTGCGTGGTGCCTCGGAGCTGCCGGTACTGAGTTGCAGAATGAACGCGGCCGCGCGACGCGGGCGGCGGTATTCGCCGGTGCCTGGGCAGGGCTGGTCGCGGCCTGTGCGGTTGGTGCGCCGCCCAAAGTGAATCACTTCTTTCCGCCCGGTGTCCAACGCGGCACGGCGGCCGCCGTGACGGCCACGGGCGACTTTTCGACTTGGCCCGTCCGTTGCTGGACCAGCCACGAAGGCCTGCGCGCCGAGGCTTCCGCCGAGAAAGGCAAACTGCAAGTCTCGGTTGCCTCCGAAGTTCCGCCAGGCGTTTACTGGCTGCGTTGTGTGACCGACGAAGGGGCGTCCTCCCCTCGCCCTCTCGTCGTCGGCACTGTGCCCGATGTCGAAGAAGCGGAGCCCAACGACTCGCCTGACAAGTGGCAGGCCGTGCCGCAGCGCAGCGCCATCCATGGCCGCCTGGCACGCAATGGCGATGTCGACGCATTCGTCGTGCAACTGAGAAAGGGCGAGACGCTGGTCGCAGACCTGCAAGCCAACTCCGGGCTCGGTTCGCCCATGGATGCGGTGCTCCAGGTATGCTGGCTGGGCCAGGCACCCGGCGCGCGCCGTGCCGACGCGTTCATCATGCAGCAGAACGACGACACCGTCGGGATTGACCCGCGCATTGTGTACACCGCTCCTCGCGAGGGCGACTACCTCCTGCGCGTGTTCGCCTTTCCGCTTGTCCCCAACTCGACGATCGGGTTTGCCGGGGGGAACGATTTCATTTACCGGCTGACGGTCACCACGGGCCCGTTCATCGACCACGCCGAGCCCCTGGCGGTGCCTTCCGGGCAGTCGTCGGAAGTGCGTTTGCATGGCTGGAATCTCGACGACAATCAACGCACCGTGACAGTGGCGGCGGGAGCGGAAGGCGACCAGGTCCCGGTGTTCTTGAGCGAGGCCGGCGGAGTGGCGCTGGTGTCGGCGACGACAGCACCGGTGTTGGTCTCTTCCGTCTCAGAACAGACGGCCCCGCGCGAGTTGCCCGTGCCGGCGTCCGTCACCGGCTGGTTGTCGGTTCCTCAGCAACGTGACCGTTATATCCTGGCAGCGGTCAAAGGCCACAAGTACCGCGTGCGTGTAGAGTCCCGCGGTCTGGGTTTCGATACGGATCCCGCGATCCGACTGACGGATTCCGCCGCCAAACGGCTCGACGAAAACGATGATGCCGAAGGGGGGCGTGATGCCAGTCTCGTATTCACGGCACCCACCAATGGGAATTACCATATCGAAGTCCGCGATGTCCATGGCTTGAGTGGCCCCCGACACGTCTATCGGCTTTCCCTGCAAGACGCGGTCCCGGATTTTGCCCTAAGAGTGGAGGGAGATTCGTACATCGTCACGGCCGGCGAGAAAGTGGAGATCCCCGTAACCGTCACCCGCGTGGAAGGCCTCCAGGAGCCCGTTACCATCCAGGCGGTCGGTCTGCCCGAGGGGGTCGAGGCCGCCGCAGTCGTGTCCGAGAAGTCGGGAGCGTCAGCCAAGGCCGTGAAACTGGTCATCACCGTGCCAGCCGGCGTAGGCCCTGTCAGCGGTCCGATTCGCATCGAAGGGTTCACGGACGCCATGGGGGCGGAGGGAGCAGTGGTTCACCCGCTCCGCCGCGCCGCCTCGTACGTCCTGAAAGAATGGAACGCCGCGCGGACCGATGTCTGGCTGACTGTCAAGGCAGCCAAGTAGCGCGGACTAGCTTGGGGTTGTCCGAAAACCCACGTGACCGACCGCGAAGCGGTTCCTCAGTCGCCTCTCCCGGTACACCGGGAGAGGGCCAGGGTGATACCCCCCGCGATTTTCTGAACGAGCCTAGCCCCGTCGCGGCGTGCCTTCGGCGACCTGCCGTTCATAGGCGCGGCAAGCTTCTTCATAGACGTCCTTGAGTGGCAGTTGGTGCGTGGTGGCAACCTGCCGGCAGGCCTCGAATTCCGGCGAGAAGCTCTGCGTGCCATCGCCCAGGAATGCCAGTTTGCCGGCCATCTCGCCCCATTTCGTCTGCACGGTCAGCGGCTGCCGCTCGAGCTTGTGACGGCTGGCAAGCCACCGCCGCACGCCGAGCGTCGAGGTTTCCCGGAAGATGATCTTTTCGAGCTTGCCGATCAACGCCGGGGGGCTGAGCACCGTCAGCTTGACGCCCGGGCGGTTCTTTTTCATCTGGATGCCCGTGGTATAGACATCCAGTGCTCCAGCGTCGGCCAGCAGGGAGGTACAGTGGCCGATGATCTCGGCGCTGATGTCGTCCAGATTAGTTTCCAGTACCCAGACCTGGTCGGCCAGCCGTGCGTCCTCGCTTTCACCCACGAACAAGCGCAGCACATTCGCCTGCTCGGGAAAATTCTTCGAGCCTGCACCGTAGCCAATCGACTGAATCGTCATGGCGGGCAAGGGGCCGAATTCATCCACGCACGTGGCGACGATGGCCGCTCCGGTAGGCGTCGTCAACTCAGCGGCCACGGCGGACGGGGCCAGCGGGACCCCTTTCAACAGCTCCGCCGTCGCGGGAGCCGGCACGCCGACACGCCCATGGGCGATCTGGATATGGCCGTGCCCCAGCGCCAAGGGAGAACACGCGATGCGGTCGACGCCCAGCAAATCGACGCCGATCGCCGAACCGACGATGTCGGCGATCGAGTCGATCGCCCCCACTTCAAGGAAGTGAACTTTGCGGATCTCCGTGCCATGCACCTTGGCCTCCGCTTCGCCCAATCGCGTGAAGATGCGAATGGCCAGTTCCTTCTGCCGCGCCGAAAGGGTACTACCGTCGATCATCTC
>JBFWYF010000812.1:0-3887 GCA_050186685.1 Pirellulaceae bacterium | reverse complement strand
GACCTGGTTCTTATATGCGAGATTACCCGACACTTGATCCCAGGTAGGCGTGACACTTTCTAAACGTGCGAGCCTCGATTCAAAGAGGATCGTCGCTTCCAGCGTTTCGAGGCCACGCCAATCAATCTGATACACAGAGCGAATTGCAATCCGTGCGTACGTCATAAGCTCATGGCCCGACTGCTCAACGGAGAATCGCTGGATATCAGCCAGGACGCTGTTTAGCAAGAAAGCAGCCTCGTGTCCTGAAGGCGCGACGATTGTCCCGCAACGTGCCAGCCCCGCGGCATCTACCGACCAACTACGAAGCAACTCGGCAGGCACACATTCCAGCGACTTGACAGAAAGATCGTTGGCCGCTGCTTGGCGGATCCAATGAGCTGCGCAGGCTACATGGGATTGATTTGCAGACCCATCCGACAGTTCGATCCATCTAACAACTTCTCGAACTGCTCGCACGATAGACAGCGCGCGTTCGGTCCAATTCATACGCACCCCCTTCAAATAAATGCCAGGTGGCCGGCCGTCGACGCGCGGGGGTGCCGACACATCGACGGCCAGCCGGCGGGGCTCATGACTTCCCCTGCCTGGCGAACTGAATCTTATCCGATTTTCGCCATCACTTCGGCGGCTCGTCCGTGGTCCAGCTCCGCGTACACTTCGGTTATCTGGGGGCTGCGATGCCCCAATACCACGCGGGCCACGTCGAGCCCGTATTCCTTCCGCAGTTTTGTCGCCGCGTTGTGCCGCAGCTGGTGCGGATGCCACGGGTCGATCGAAGCTTTGAGGCAGGCTTGCCGGATGGCCTGGTGGTACGCGCGGACCGTGTACGCTTCGGACGGCTTCCGTTTGGGGGCTCGCTTGCGGTTCGTTCCCGGCCGGTTCCCGCATGAGAGCGGTGTCTTACGGTTCGCGGCCCGCTGCTGTCGTTGCCACTCGACCGCCTCTCGAGGCTGGAATAGGTGGGCTTCCAGGTGGAGACGCAGCCACGGCTTCAGGAGCGACTGGGCCTGGGGACCGAGATAGATTCTCCGCTCGTGTCCGTGATGTTGCGTCTTATGCCGGCGGGGCGTGTACGTCCACAGCTTGCCGCTGGTGTCGATGTCGCAGGTCCGCATTGCGACGACTTCGCCGGGGCGCATGCCGGTCAGCTCCTGCAGTTCAATCATCGTCCGCAGCTGCGGCGCAACAATCGCCTTTACGGCTTCCACAAATGCGGCCGGGACGGGCTTCACTGGATCTGTTTCTTTCGCCTCACTGCGGCCGTAGGAGAGCCCGCGGACCGTGTGGAGCCCGTGTGAGACGCTTGGCGGCACAAGTTCCTGAGACACACCCCACCCGAAAATCGACTTGATCCGCCGGACTCGCTGATTGATGAGCTTCCGGGCGAGTCCAGCTTCGATCATTGCTTGGCGGACCGCCTGCAGCTTCAGCGGAGAGAACTCCGCAACCGACAGCCGGCCGTAGAGCCTGTTCAGCTCGCGGATGGAGTACGCGAAATGCTCGGCTTCGTTCGACTGCCGGTAGTACTGCTGGGCGTGTCGCATGAATGCAGCCAGCAGTTCCGCGACGGAGAGGTCTCCCACAGGCCCGCCAGGGGGAGCAGCGTGTGCGCCGGCTTGCCATTCGCCCAGGACGCGCGCGTATTCGCGTTTGGACTCAGCGGATCCCCATTTGCCGAGATACACCTTTCGGCCGTTGAGAGTGACGAACGCCAGATTGCGCTCTTTGTGGCGCCTGAGCTTTGGCGCCCGATGCAGAAGACGGGGCATGTGCAACGCTCCGAATTGACCTCAGCCGGCCAGCTTGTGGCCTTTTGTGGTCTTTTGGCTTTTCGGAAAACCGCAGCACTGCCAACCGCTGGCAGGTATCTAACGTCTTGATTCAGACTGACTTAGGCAAGCGAGGCCGACGGGACTCGAACCCGCAACCACTGGATCGACAGTCCAGTACTCTAACCAATTGAGCTACGGCCCCGGCTCAAAGGAGCGATGAATTATAGCTTGCCTGCAAGAGCCCGCAAGGCCGCTCCGCAGGCGTCTTTCCAAGGCGACTGCCCGTCATCGCACATTCCGTGGCCTAGACTTAGGCAGGCCCGCCGCAGGTCCCCGCGCCGCCGACCCGCAACTCGACGACGACTCGCCCTTCGCCGGACCTCGCACTGCGTCAGTTCCTACACCGTCGGTGCCACTCCCTGGGAGCGGACGCGACGCAAGTCGCTGCCGAAAGAGCCATGATGTACCGCATCGAACGCATGGCCGACGAAGTCATGCGATCCATCGAGAAGATGGACAGCCAGCAATGGATCGTGCTCAGCGTCGTTGCCGTCGTGCTCGGCGTGATTTTCCTGCGCGGGTATGGATCGCGCACGAGCTATTGAACGCTGCAGCCTGAGCGGGATGTCCGTCCGCAAAAGCTGGACCGCGGAGCCGTCGTGCGCGCAGTCCGGACAAACGTCCCTCTAAAACAACTTCTCGCCTGGCTCGAATCCGAGTTCCCGTACGCGCTGGAAATCGCGCTGCGCTTCGTCCTTCGCGCCGCTCGCCTCGTGGGCCAGCCCCCGGTGGTAGAGAATTACGGCCAGCTGTTTGGCCTGCTCCTGCATGGCCAGCTTCTGCTCCCGCGGATCCGGTAACGTGAATCCACGGGGCGAACCCTTGCTCTTTTCGTAGTCCTCCCGGGCGATCTCCACCGACCGATGGAGGTCCTTCAGCGCTCGATCAAAATCCCCCTGCCGGTAGTAAAGAAACCCACGTGTGTCGAGCATTTCATGGCGCTCTCCCTCGCGCCGCATCGCCTCGTCGATGTCCGCCAAAGCCTGGGTCAGCTCGACGTTCGCCAGCGCCCGGGCGTACGCTAGTCCGTTCAGAATAAACGGCCGGCTGGACTTCGCATGGCCCCAATCCGAGTCGAGCAGCTCCTTCCACTGCGTTACGGCTTCGGCGTGCCGGCCGAGATATTGCAGCGCTTGGCTGCGTATGATCCGGATCCCCACGTTCATCGGCTCGAGCTCCAGTACCCGATCACAGTCCGCAATCGACTTGTCGAATTGCTCCGCATCGAGATACCAGCGGGCTCGCGTGGCGAGCAGCTGCGCGTCCTGTGGACGCTTCTGGAGGGCCCGGTCGAGTTCTTGCAGGGCTCCCGGCATATCGCCGTTCAACCGCTTTTCCTCCGCCGCGGCGATGCGCCACCGCGTGATTTCGCCAGGGGCGGCCAGATAGACGAGCGGTCCCACCACAATGCCGACGATCAGCACGATAGCGACTACGGCCCCCAACCAGCGAAAACGCGGCTTTCCCGCGAGCTCGGCCGGGTACGGCTCGGGGGACGGAGAGGACGCCGGAGGAAGAGCACTCGAGCCGGAGTCGTACTGATTCATGACAGGTGTTTCTTGCGATAGCCGAAAAGTCGCGTTCGCGGTCTGCACGCTGAATCGTACAATATCGAGGAAGCCTGTGGATACCTCCGTGCGGCGGCTTGCAAAGAAAGACAGGGTCGCACATGCTAGGCCGCTAGGATCGCCGAGGGAATAATTGCAGCATTTTTCCCCTACCAAAAAAGGGGGCTGAGAGCAGCAGGACGTTTTTTTTCTCGGCGATCCTAACGGAGACTTCACGGATCTTTATCAAAAAGGAGGATTTCCCATGCCATTGTTCGAGGTCGAAACGAACGCTCACATCATCATCACGTGGGCCGGTGACGAAAATGCCGCTCAGCGGGTAGTCAGCGACGCCTATCCGTCGGATCGCGTCATCCGGTTGACAAAGCGCCCCCGCGACACGTGGGTGATTTCCAAGGGGGCCCTGGGACTGACGCAGGAAACCGACATCTGCCACGTCGCTCGGGATTGCCTGGCCAAGGCCGCTGGCGATAAGGTCCACGCC
>JBFWYF010000811.1:0-3888 GCA_050186685.1 Pirellulaceae bacterium | reverse complement strand
TCGAAAAACCGGAGAGTAAACGCTGCGCCGCGTGTCACGATGCTGGAAGCCATAGTCACTGGCCAGTTGCCGCGGGTAAGTGGGGCCGCCCATTTGCGATTGCAGCTGGCCACTTACGAGCAGCATCGCATCGCGCAGTTCTTCCGCATCGAGTCGGCGGCGAGCGTGGCGCGATAGCCAGCGGTTATCGGGGTCGGACGGCATGGTACGGGCCTGCGAGTCCTGGCGATAGGTACGTGACAGGACGATGTCGCGCACCAACTCCTTGACCGACCAGCCACTGGCGATGAACCGCTCCGTTAGGAAGTCGAGCAATTCGGGGTGCGACGGCGGTTCCCCGGTCGTGCCAAAATTGTCGACCGTGCGCACGAGCCCTTGCCCCAGCAGCCAGTACCAAATGCGGTTGGTCATCACGCGCGCCGTCAGCGGATGGCGAGGGTCGGTCAGCCACTGTGCCAGCTCCCGGCGTCCGCTCTGATTAGCCGGCGGAGCGGCGGCACCCTCCAGGCGGCACACCGCGAGGAATCCGCGGGGAGCTGCCGGTCCCAGATTGTGGACGCTGCCGCGCACGTGGATGCGGATGTCACCCACGGTCGGCATCTCGCGGACCGACATCGACACGGGGCGGGCTGGCAAAGATTGATTGAGTCGCTTCAGTTCCGCCTCGTGTCGCTTCAGCTCGGCCAGGGCCTGACGAACCGACTCGTCCCGAGGCGACCTTTCCTTGGGCGATTTTTCCCTCGATGATGACTCCGGGATGGCGTT
This sequence comes from Pirellulaceae bacterium, assembly GCA_050186685.1. Taxonomy (GTDB): domain Bacteria; phylum Planctomycetota; class Planctomycetia; order Pirellulales; family Pirellulaceae; genus CAZFLF01. Next base: position 3,123 of record JBFWYF010000811.1, on the reverse strand, counting down.
CGCCGTGCCGGCGCGGACTCCGATCGCCGCGACCGATTCGTCCAGGGGCAGAAACTGCACGGCGTCCGCAACAACATGCCCGCCGGCATCCTCGTTTGTCACGATGACAAAACTCTGGCCGGCCCGCTCGAAGGCAAACTGGCCGAGGGAGACAAAGAGGCCCTCGATGTCTGGCGGTTCGCGCTGGTCCAACTGGATGGCCTTTTCGCCATCGGCGCTAAACACGGTCACCGTGGCGCGCGGTGCCCGATTGGTGCCCGGCGTGTAGGCAAAGCGCACTTCGTACCGCCCATCACGAGGCAATTCCGCGGTGAACGTCAGGGACTTCTGACCGGATCCAGTGGCGAGATCATGCAGGTAACCCGAGCCGACATAACCCCGCACGGACTGCGATTCCTTCCATTCTCCGACCCGACGAGCCTGGGTATCGTCGACGACCACCCCGGGTAATTCGCGGATTGGGACCACTTGACGGCGGGCGTCGTCTGGACCGCCCCCTGCACCGGCGGCCGCCTTGAGCTGCTGAATCTTTGCCTGCAGCCGCGCGACCGCCTCATCCCGGCGCTGATACTCCCGAGCGACAACCGGAGACAGCGGCAAGGGGACTTCGACCCATTTCGACACATTGGCATGCTCGAGAGCCTGAACATTCTTGAAGATGCCTGCCAAGCCGTAATAGTCCTGCATCGAAATCGGGTCAAACTTGTGATCATGGCAGCGGGCACAGCCGAGCGTCTGAGCCAGCAGCCCCTTACCGATCGTATCCAGCTGCTCGTCGATGAAGTCCATTTCGAGTTGCGTCTTGTCCTGTTCCTCCAGATTCGTATTGCCCAACATCAGGTAAGTGGTCGCAATCCGATTCGCCTGCTGCTCCTCGAGCGACTCGGCCGGCATCAGGTCGCCGGCGATCTGGGCTTGGACGAATTGATCATACGGACGGTCGGAGTTCAGGGAATCGATCACGTAGTCGCGGTATCGCCAGGCATCGTGAAACACAAAGCCTCGCAACGTCAGCGACTCGGCATATCGGGCAACGTCCAGCCAATGGCGTCCCCAACGCTCGCCAAAATGCGGCGAAGCCAGGAGCCGGTCCACCAGGCGTTCGTAGGCTCGTTCATCGCGATCCGATACAAACTCGGCCATGTCGTCGGGTGTGGGTGGCAAGCCGGTCAGGTCAAAGTACAGCCGACGGACCAGAACGTCACGTGGCGCTCCCGCCGCGGTCTGCGATCCCCGCTCTTCCAGTTGTTCCAGCACGAATCGATCGATCGCATGGACAGGCCATACCTCGTCGCGGACCGCGGGAGGCACCGTTACAGCCAACGGGCGGTAAGCCCAATGCTGACGTCCCAACTCGAGGTCGATGCCGCGCGGCTTGGCGAGCGTGACGGCTCCCGTACGAGGATCCGGAGCGCCACGGCGCACCCATTCTTCAAGATCCCGTACGATCGTCGGCGGCAGCCGTCCCTCGGGCGGCATCTCGTAGTCTCCGCCGTATCGCACGGCCTGGATCAACAGGCTTTCGTCCGGATTGCCCGGGATGATGGCCGGTCCCGAATCGCCCCCCTCCAGCCAGCCGGCTTTCGCATGCAGCCGCAGGCCCCCTTTTGCCTGTTCGGCGCCATGACACTTTTCACAGTGCTCGACAAGGACGGGACGGACCTTCTTTTCAAAGAATTCGCGATCGTCGGGCGAGATCTCCGATGCCCGCGCCCGGCACGCCCCCAGCAAGAGCAGGATCGCTCCGACGATTGTGCGTTGCCAGTTCATGTTCGAAACTCCCGACCTAGGGAAACGCGCCGACGGCCTTTTCTTTCAGCGGCCGTGCCGCGCCCAGCGAATACGTTCCGCATAATGCCCAGAAGCGAATTCTCCCGTTCTCGGCGCTCATGCTTTGTATAGTTTTCGACCCAGGGCCGCCTGGAATGGCGTCCACCGGCTTTCGGTATTGGCATCGTCCCGGATCAACTGCGACAAACTGTGCATTTTCGCATCGAGATTGTCGAGGAAATGCAGGGCAATGGCTTCGAGCGTCATCGGCAATTTCGGACTGCCGTACTCGTACTCGCCATGGTGACTGACCACCATATGCAGCAACCGCAGCTTCAGATCTTCCGGAAAGGGCTCGCCGGATAATTTCTCGGTCTCGCGGATCTTACTTTCCACGATCCCCACTCCCTGGACGACGTGTCCCAGCAGTTGCCCCGCGTCGCTGTAGCCCAGATCACGCTCGTATACCAGTTCGTCGATCTTCCCTACGTCGTGCAGGAACGCTCCCATCAAGAGCAGGTCTTGGTCCAGCACCGGATAGTGCGGCGCCACGCTGGCGACGACTTCCATCAGGCTGACGATGTGGTCCAGTAAGCCGCCGCGATAGGCGTGATGGTTCTTCACGCCGGCCGGGGCGCTGCGAAGTCGGTTCACGAACGACTCGTCCATCAGGAAGCATTCCGCGAGACTGCGCAGCGCGACGTTGTGGACACCGCGTAGCAGTTCCGACAAGCGGCGCGACAGCCGATCGAGATCACGTCCCGAGAGGGTCACGAAGTCGGCTTCGTTCACCTTCTGGGGCGTTTCCCGGTCGATCTTGTTGACGATCATCTGCAGGCTGCCATTGTAGAACTGCGTCGTACCCTTAATCCGCACAAAGTCGCCGTTGTCAAAGCTGGTGTAGACCGTATCGTTCGCGTTCCACAGCATGCCAATCACGGAGCCGGACCGATCGGCGAGCCGCACCTGAAGATAGAGGTTGCCATTGCGGTTGGTGCGCAATTGCTTTTCCGACGCCAGAAACACGTCATCGACCGATTCGTGTTCACCATACTGACTGATAAAACGGCGCGACATAAACATCCTTCCGAGCGTTCCATTTCCAAACACATGCGCCGCGTCGGACGCAGCGGGGGGATTCTAGGTTTCATCCAAAGGAGTAGCAAGCAGATGAAACGAGCGGCGCCGACGTGTGACTCGTGCAGCGCGGCATCAGGCGAGCAGCGGCGTCGCCAGTTCGCCGTGAATGTCGGTGAGCCGATAATCGCGTCCTTGGAAGCGAAACGTGAGCCGTGTGTGATCGAAGCCGAGCAGGTGCAGGATGGTGGCGTTCAGGTCGTGCACGTGCACCCG
>JBFWYF010000810.1:0-3890 GCA_050186685.1 Pirellulaceae bacterium | reverse complement strand
ATCCGCGACCAGGCGCTGGCTGCGAGCGGATTACTGGTCGAGCGGGTGGGAGGCCCCTCTGTTCGGCCCTATCAGCCGGCGGATCTGTGGAAGGACCTCGCGACGGACAATGTCTACGAACAGGAGCACGGCGCGGCCTTGTACCGGCGCACGCTTTATACGTATTGGAAGCGAACCGTCGCTCCGCCCGCCATGGCGACCTTCGATGCCGCGGGACGTGAGGCCTGCCAGGTGCGAGTTCAGCGAACGAACACGCCCCTCCAGGCCTTGACCTTGATGAACGATGTGACCTACCTGGAAGCGGCCAGGGTTCTTGCCGAACGCGTGCTGGCCGAAGGCGCAGCGAGCACATCCGAGCGCCTCGCGAGGGCCTTCCGCCTGTGCCTGGCGCGACGACCCACGTCCGCGGAGGAAAAGGTGCTCGAGGATGCTTTTCGCCACCATCTCGCCCATTTTCAGAGTTTCCCCGACCGGGCCGAGGAACTGCTGAGCCATGGCGAGATGCCCCGCAGTTCGCGCTGGCCAGTTTCCGAACTGGCGGCCTACGCGACCGTTGCCAGTCTGCTCTGGAACCTGGACGAATTCGTGACGCGGTAAACGCAGTCGCCCTGGCGCGGAAGCGGACCAGACTGGCCGGCCATGCGCTGCTCACTCCGCCTGCCCGCCTTCGACATGCGACGATGACAATGCCGCACCTGATTCTGGTCCGCCATGGCGAGTCGGAACTGAACGCCCTCAACCAGCAACGACGGGTCTATTGTGGCCAGCTGGATACACCGCTTACGGAGCGCGGGCGGCAGCAAGCGCGGGAGACGGGAGCGGCGCTGGCCACCAGTTCCGAATGGCGAATCCAGGATGCGATCAGCTCGCAGCACAGTCGCGCGGTCGAAACGCTCACCGGCTTGCTCGACATGATGCCCGGTCCCGTGCGACGTTGGCCCGCCTCCGCGGGTTTGAACGAACGGTCGCTGGGTTACTTCGAAGGGCGATCGGAAGCCGAGGTGAGGGAGCTGTATCCAGAGTACGGTCCTGGCGGGCCGCTGAGCCATTTCGACAATCATTATGTTCAGAAAGCCCCTGGCGGAGAGAATTTTGCGGAAGTGACCGCCAGAGCCTGGCCTGTCGTCGCCGCCCTCTGTGCCGAGGCCGAGGCGGACGTCTTGGTTGTCTCCCACAATGCCACGCTGCGCTGTATTCTGGGGCGGGCTTTGCAGCTGGCTCCCGAGGAAGTGCTGAACTTGCGCATTCCTAACGCGGTGCCGGTAATCCTGCAGCGGTCCGCCCTGGGAACTTACCGTCTCCTGGCCGGACTACGTGGTTGCCCGTAACTTGCCACCTCCGGTTGGCACGGCGGTTGCCGTCCACGAGGAACCTGCGGCGGAGCAGAAAAAAGAGGCAGAAGGGTCAGGCGGGAGTCGACTGCATGACAACGACCGGGAAGATGTCCGTGGTGCTCACGCAGTATCGTCGACAGCTCGACGCGAATTGGATGTTTTTCCGAGGTTTCTTGCAGAAGCCTTGTCAAGTCGCCTCCGTCGTACCCAGTTCGCGATATCTTGAGCGGCGTTTGGTCCGGCTCGCGCGTGCGCAAGAAGCGAATTGCGTCGTCGAGCTGGGGGCTGGCACCGGCGGCACGACTCGAGCACTGCTGGACGTGTTGCCGCCAGCCGCATCACTCTTGTCGATCGAGCTGAACAGCGAGTTCATGCCTTTGCTGCGGCAGGTCGAGGATCGGCGGCTGATCGTACATGAAGGTAGAGCCGAGCATTTTCGCGACGTCCTGGCCTCTCAGGCCTTGCCGGCGCCGGATGTAGTCGTGTCGGGAGTGCCGTTCTCGCTGCTGAAACCGCACGCTGCCCGCGAGTTGGTCGAAGACGTTTATCAGTGTCTGGCACCGGGCGGTCGCTTTTTGGCCTACCAGTGGCAGACGCGGGTGCGCGACATCGGGTGCCAGGTATTTGGTCCTTGCCGGACGGTTCACGAGTTCCTGAACTTTCCGCCGCTGCGGATCTTTGTATGGCGGAAAGTGCCTCACCAGCACTTGCGGGCCAGCTGACGAGGGGCACGGCCTTCGCGACTCGATCATCCGCCGTCGGAGGACAGGTAGGGCCCTACAATCTTCGTCCAGAGGGCGTAGCCCTGTTCGTTCATGTGCAGACGATCTGCGACAAAGATATGGCCGAGCGGCAGACCGTCAGGCCCCAACATATGGGGAAACACGTCGATAAACGTCAACCGCGGATCGATCCGCGTAAACTCGTGGACGAGGCGATTTGCGTTCTTCACCTCATCGACCTGGGCCCAGCGAGCGGGATTGCCGGCGATGGAAATGAACGCAATCCGCGTTTTAGGCAGTTTCGAGTGAACCTGGTGACAGAACACACGGAAATCCTGCGCGACGCGGTCCGGCGTTTTACCGGCGTTGATGTCGTTCCCGCCAAAATAGCAGACGATCATGCGGGGCCGTAGCGGCAGCACGAGTCGTTCGGTGAAGACAACGGAATCGAAGATCTGCGAACCCCCAAACCCGTGATTGATCACCGGCAAATTTGGAAAATCCTGCTGGAGCGTCGTCCACCGTTTGATGCTGGAGCTGCCAATAAAGAGGATGCCTCCCGGGCCTGGCTGGCGGTCTCGATCCGCAGTCGCCAGGGCGCTTGTTTCCTTGTCCCAGCGGATCAGCGAGGTCCACAGCTCGTAGCCCCGTTCATTGACGTGCAGTCGGTCGTCGGCAAACAATTCGGCGCGCGGCTTCCCGTCCGGCGTGAGCATGAACGGAAACAGATCGATAAACCAGATCCGGGCATCCTGGGCGGCCTCCTGTTGCAGCAGGGCATTCGTCGCCCGCGCGGCGTCGACCTCGGACCAGCGTGCGGGGGAAGGTGGGACGGAGAGGACAGTAATGGTCGTCTTAGGCAGCCTCGCGTGGATCCGCCGGACCAGCGTCTGGAAATCGGCCAGCACATCGGTGGGGGTTCGCCCCGCGTGCAGATCATTCCCACCCGCCTGAAGCACGATCGCCTTCGGTTCATAGGGCAGAATGATCCGATCGGCGAAGTGCAGGATGTCGCTGAGGTGCGCTCCGCCGAAACCGCGGTTCAGCACCGTGGGCCCGCGAAAACTAGCGGACAGCGTCGTCCAACGCCGGATGTTCGACGCACCGACGAACAGCGTCCCGTTTTTCGCCGGCGGATCGGTCTTGTCGGCCGCCTCGAATGCCGCGATCGCTTGCTCAAATCGCGCGGGAGAGGCCGTCTGGGCGGACGGCCGCTGCCCGTATGTCGGCCAGACAGATCCGGCAGCAAGGAAAATCGTCAGGCAGGCACGCAAGGACCAGCGATACATAAGCCGACTCCGCAGTTGTTCCAACGGATCCTAGGCCAGTACTTCTCGAATGATGCGCGCTGGCTCGACGCCGGTCAGCCGCATATCGAGCCCTTGGAACGGATAAGTGAATTTTGTGTGGTCGATTCCTAGCTGGTGAAGCATCGTGGCGTGGAGATCGTGGACCGATACCCGGTTTTCCAGGGCATGGTAGCCAAGTTCGTCGGTCGCGCCGTAGCTCGTCCCTCCTTGAAAACCGCCGCCGGCCAGCCACATTGTGAAGCCCGCGAGATGGTGATCGCGACCTTTTCCCTGCGCCATAGGCGTGCGGCCGAACTCGGAGCCGAACACGACGATCGTATCCTCCAGCATGCCGCGCTGTTTGAGATCGGTCAGCAGGGCTGCCGCGCCCCGGTCGACCTCGGCGGCCGTCCCCGCCACATGCTCCTTGATCGAACCGTGGTGATCCCAATCGCGATGGTAAAGTTGAATGAACCGGACGCCGCGTTCGGCCATCCGGCGGGCGAGCAGGCAGTTCGATGCGAAGGTGCCATCTCCACCCTTCG
>JBFWYF010000809.1:0-3894 GCA_050186685.1 Pirellulaceae bacterium | reverse complement strand
ATCCAGCGGTTGAGCAATTCGGTGGTGCTGATCCGCTGCCGGCCGAAGTCGTCAATGACCAGCGCGCCGCCATTGCTCTTAAGCTGGACGGGCGCTTCATTGACACCCGTGATCGGGTTCACGTTGCACTCGAGCATATCGAGCGTCAGTTCGCCACCTACGACAACGGTCGGACGCTTGACACGCACCCAGCGGCGGTCGATTCGCTGGTTGGAAAGCAGGGCGTCGTTGGCCGGCAGGGGTACTTCTTCGTGGCAGGCGGGATCATAGACACGGATGATTTCGTCGGTGATGGTGATCGCGCGGGGAATCCACAAGTACTCGCTGACCGACCGGATGACCCGTTCGGCGATGGCCGTCTTGCCGTTGCCGGGCGCCCCATACAGGAACATGGCACGGCCGCCGGTAACGGCCTGTCCGATCTGGCTGATCACGGCGTCCGACATCTGGAGGTCGGCGAAGGCACGCCGCAGGTCACCGGGTTTCGGCTTGACTTTGTCAATCGACTGCCGCTTGACGGCGTCGACGTAGTCCGAGATCCGGATGGGCGCTGCGCCGAAGTATGTCAAGTGCTCGGCACGCCGCCGCGCACGGACGAGTCCTTGCTCGGTCAATTCATAAACGTAGTCGTTCATGGGAGCGGTGTCGCGGAACGTGACCAACAACTGGTCCTTCAGCGACTGGAGGACGCCATTCACCAGGATGAACGGCAGCTTCAAGTTGTCCGAGATCGCGCGACCGCTTCCCGTCCCGCAGGTCAACAGGTAACGCAGACAAAACCCCTCGACCTCCGCCACGGACAACCCTGCCTCCTTCAGGCTGTTGGGCTCGACGGGAAAAAAGGGGTCCTCCTCGACGGGGCTCGGCGGAGCGACTTGGGGCGGAATGACGGGGAAAGACGGCGTTTGCAGAAGGTCAGCACCCAGGGACAAGGGAGACAAGTTCATGGCCAGGCTCGCTGCATCGGGGACTACGGTTCGAACGGACGATCACCGCGGATGATGTTGCCGCAGAAGTCTAGGTCACGCAGGCGATCCGGGGCGCGCCGGGCCGCACCTTGGCGGACTGCGAGGACGGCATATCCGGCACCTCTCTCCTATTCGGACGAGAATTTCGCAGTACGCTGAAAGCTACTCTTAGAATGAGTTCTCATCGGGGCGGGAAACGATTACGTTGTCCATAACCTTTTCATGATTCACGTAACCGGACTCACCAAATCGTACAGCGATCTCCGGCGAGGCGAATGTGTCGCGCTGGCGGGAGTGTCGTTTGATGCTTATCCAGGCCAGATTTACGGCCTGCTGGGCCCCAACGGTGCCGGCAAGACCACGGCCTTGCGGATCCTGAGCACCATGTTGCGACCGTCCAGTGGAACGGCCGTGGTGAATGGATTTGATGTGGTGACTCAGCCGACGGACGTACGCCGCTCCATTGGCTTCGTCTCGACGAATACCGCCGTCTACGACCGAATGACCGCCTGGGAGATGGTGCAGTATTTCGGGCGACTACACGGGTTGGAAAATGGAGTTCTGCGGGAGCAGATGGAAACGATCTTCCAGCGCTTGCAGATGAACGAAATCCGGGACGTGCTGGGAGCCAAGATGTCGACGGGCATGAAACAGAAGGTTTCGATCGCCCGAGCGCTGGTGCACAATCCTCCCGTGCTGATTTTCGACGAGGCCACGGTTGGGCTCGACGTGCTGGTGGCTCGTTCGCTGCTCAAGACGGTGGCGGAACTGCGCGATCACGGAAAATGCGTCATCTTCTCGACGCACATCATGCGCGAAGTGGAACGGCTCTGTGACCGGATTGCGGTGCTCCACCGCGGCCATGTGCTCGACGAGGGGACGTTGTCCGAGATGGCCGACCGGCACGGCGAGCGGGACATGGAGGAATTGTTCTTCCGCTTGATTTCCGAACACGATGCCTGCTGTGCCGCGTCGGCCAGCAGCGGATCGGAGCGACACGCATGAAGTGGTCCAATGTGAAATGGATTTGCCTGCGCGAGGTTCGGGATCAGCTGCGCGATCGGCGGACTCTGTTCACGATCTTCGTACTCCCGCTCCTGCTTTATCCCTTGCTGGGGATGGTATTCCTGCAGATTGCCCAGTTTTCGCGAGAGCATTTGGCTCCGGTGCTGGTTATCGGATTGGACTCGTTGCCCACCGAGCCGCCCCTGATGGTCCTGACTGGTGAGTCCGCACCGGACCGAGCTGCCTTCGTCGAGGCCGTCTGTCCGGCTGACGAACAGCGACTGCTCCAGTTGACGGTGGCCCCCACACGCAGCTCCCAGGACGCGCGTTCCCTGCAAAAGTTCGCCGAACAGCAGATGCGATCCGGAGCCTTCGATGCCGTCGTCTATTTCCCGAAGGATTTTGCAGCGCGGTTGGACGATTTCCGCTCGAGCCTGGTCGAGTCCCCGGTCGCGTCGCCCGCCGCGGCACCAGTCCACCTGCCCGAGCCGGCCATTTTCATTAACTCGGCCAATGACAAGTCTCGCATTGCCCGCGACCGCGTCGAACGGGTTCTGTATCGGTGGCGGCAGTCGATCGTCCGCGACAACCTGCGTCAAAAAAATGTCCCGGACACGGCCACGGAGCCCTTCCAAGTGGTCAAGACCGACGTCGCGCGTGAGAGCAGCCGGCGAGCCGCTGTATGGTCGAAAATCCTCCCCTTCGTCGTGCTGGTCTGGGCGCTGACCGGAGCCTTCTACCCGGCGGTTGACCTCTGCGCCGGCGAAAAGGAGCGCGGTACGCTCGAGACATTGCTTTCGAGCCCCGCCCAGCGGATCGAAATCGTGTGGGGCAAGTTGCTGACGGTCATGTCGTTCAGCATGGCGACGTCTTTGCTTAACCTCCTCAGCCTGGGTGCGACCGGTACGTTTATCATTACGCAGATCGAACGCCACGGTGGCACCTTGGCTCGGGTTGCTTCCGGCCCGCCTCCCGTCAGTGCCCTGCTGTGGCTCGTTCTGGCGCTGATCCCGCTGTCTGCCTTCTTCAGCGCCCTCTCGCTGGCCGTCGCGGCGTTTGCCCGCAGCTCGCGCGAGGGGCAATACTACCTGATGCCATTGCTGTTCGTGACGCTTCCCTTGATGATGCTGTCGCTCATGCCGACCACCGAGCTGGATCTGGGCACCAGCCTCATTCCCGTCACAGGTGTCATGCTCCTGCTGCGAGCTTTGATCGAGGGACACTTCGGCGAAGCCGTCCGGTTTGTCGTTCCGGTGATGGCGATCACGAGTGTCTGTTGCTGGATGGCCATTGGCTGGGCAGTCCGCCAGTTCAACAGCGAATCGGTACTGTTTCGCGAGAGCGAACGGTGGGGACTGGCGGTCTGGATGCGGCAGCTGCGCCGCGACCGTGGAGCCACGCCGTCGCTGGCGGAAGCCCTGTTCTGCGGCGTGTTGCTGCTTTTGCTGATGCGGTTCTTCGCACCGTTGGTCGTCGAAGTCCCTCACAGCTGGTCCGGATTCGCCGTGACAACCGTGGTGACGCTCATGGCCTTCGTCGCCACTCCGGCCATGATGATGGCGCTGATGCTGACGCGCAGCCCTCAGCAGACCCTGCTACTCCGCTTACCTTCGCCCGCCGCCCTGTTGATAGCGACTTTGCTGGCCTTCGCGGTCCATCCGGTCGGTTTGCTGCTCAGCCACGCCATCAGCGAGTTGTATCCGCTCAGCCCGGCCATCGAGAGTCACGCCCGCAGCCTGACGGGCATCTTGGACCAGGCGCCCCATTTTGCGGCCGTGCTGATCGTGCTCGCGCTCGTGCCAGCCGTCTGCGAGGAATTGGCCTTCCGGGGATTTATCTTGTCGGGGATGCGCCACGTGGGGAACAAATGGACGGCCATCGCAGGCAGCGCGCTGTTCTTCGGTGCCACACATGCGTTCGT
>JBFWYF010000808.1:0-3898 GCA_050186685.1 Pirellulaceae bacterium | reverse complement strand
CCCGGACCAAGCGCCCTTCACAGCTTTTGCTGGGGAATGGATCGAGACAGATGACGCTCGCGCTCCTCAGCAGATTTCCGTTCGGAATGATGGGACAGCTCGCCCAGAAGCTAGCCGTGACCCCGAAGCCAGGCTTGGCTCTGGCCACAGGCATCGTCTTCGCGACGGACTCGCGCTTTTCGAGCGACGGCGCGGCGCCCGAGGATGATGGAGCGAAGATATGGCAGCTTTCGGCCGCGGTCGGGGCGGTTCTGTGTGGCAGCGTTGAACCGGCCGAACGTGCGTTGAGTGCGACGAAGCGTCAACTGAGGTCGATTCCTGACGCGACGTTCAGCGACCATTTGCGACTTCTAGAGGACTATCTTCGCCGGAACTGGCCCGCAAGCAAGCCGTTAGTTCGCGTTGCGGTAGGCGGGGGAGATAGCGACGGAACGCTGCGCGTGGCCCTTCTGTCCAGCGATGATTCGTTCGTTCCGCATGCTGTCGATCACGCCGGTGTTGTCATAGGCGACCCGTCAACATTCGCAGACTTCCGCCAACGACTGAATGAGTTGCTCCCCGAGGCCGGAGTGAACCAATGGATAGATGCGGATTCTTGGATGTGGCGGGTTGCAGCTGCCATGAGACTGACCACTGACGTCGGACATCTGAGCATCGGCGGACGGATCCAAGTTGCGAAACTCGACTCGAACGGCTGGTGGGAGCAGGAGCCCACCGACGAGACCAGCGGGCCAGGGTGGGACCTGGTGACCGTGGCACCGCGTCAGCAGCGGACTGCAAGCGGGAGAGATCGGGAACATCGGGCCAGCGGATCTGAGGTTCACTACTTAGACTAAGATTCAGGGCGCTGTCTGAGCGCTTCCGCCCCCTCGAAGACACAGCGGAAAGCGGTGAACGCCGCTGGTTGTGGGAAGCACGTGAATCTACGCAAAGTTAGCACCGAGTTGGACGGCCCTCTGATACTTCACTTCACTGTCCAGATCGCCCCAGGTCGGCAGATAGATTCTCTTGCCGACGAGCCGATCGTCATTGAGATCGGAGGACGGTCCGTCAGCATCCGTCGGGATCACGGTGCACTTCTCTTCAAGGTTCCGGACATCATGTCGCCTGAAGAAGGCCGGGAATGGATGGCGCGAATTTGGCATGGGCTACAGTACGTCACGGTTCGATTAGGGATCGCGTTCAAAGCTAACTTCGCGCTTCAAGATGTCGACGTTGCTGACGGCTGGCGATCGAATCCCGGCCAATTGAAAAACCCGCTCGGAATCCAAAGCGAGGTCGGCCGGGACGGCGCATTGGATGGCTCCCGGCCGTATCTTGCGCCGGCACGTGCGACGTTTTGGAAATTCAGCGCGGGCACCGCGAGCGTCGTCTTGGGCACACGGCTTGAATCCTTCCTTGCCGCTCTTGTCGAGGGTGCCAGCCAAGCCCCATCGACCGAGTTGCCGGTGCAAGTGGAAACGGCCTTGCAGCTCTTCGCTAGCGCCGAACTCGAACAGCAGTCGGCGCGGCCACGACTTCTCACCTACGTTATGGCGATCGAGGCACTCGCACATCCCCCCAGGACTAAGCACCCCATCGTCGTGGACTTGCTTCGGGATCTGCGTGCCAAGATCGACCAGACCCTAATGGCATCGTCGCTGGACGAGAGTGCGAGAGTCTCTTTGGAAGCTCTTAGGAACGAGCTTGACTTCCGCCATAAGGCTTCGATCAGGGCAAGCGTGTTTCTATTTATCAACGCACTCTCGGATCGGGCCAGCCGGACCGCCGGAGACGCGGAGTCGCGCCGCGAACGCTTCGACGTGGTTTATGACGTCCGCGGCGCGCTGTCCCACTCAGGGAAAGCAGGGGACGACGAACTTGGGACTGCGGTCGGCGCCGCCCGCGAACTGTGCGCCGATCTCCTCGCCGACGTGCTCGAATTCGGTGTTCCGGACTCTGGTAGGTAAGGCTCCGGTCGCCCACTACAGGGTGGTGGAAGTGCTTGACCAGCGCCATGGCGAGCTTCGCGGGATCGCCGCACTGCTTGCCGGGCCCCACACGACCGTGACCTTAAAGAGCTGGCTGGCGAGCTCTCGACGCGAAGCGAGCCGTTCCGCGTTAGGGGGAGCCGCTCACAATGTCCGCGTACACGACACCGGCGTCCAGCGCGCCGGCCAGTCCGAGCCGCCCGTTGCGCTGGGTGGCCGGGTCCGACGCCATGGCGTCCGTCGAGCAGAAGGCGAGGACTCTGCTCGCCAAGCCGAGGCGTACCGCGATTTGTCGAGTTCGCTCGCGTTCGAGTCCGCCGTGTAAGCGACCCCGTCGGCTCCTTCAGCCGCTTCCTGTGCTCACTAGGCGCGAGACAGCGCTTGAAACGCCCCTGCCCAACGGCGATTGGAACGAAATTGGAATAGAAAGGCCGATTTTGGAACGGATCGGCCCGGATCTTGGAACGGAATTGGAACGGCGATCGGCACGCTTCCCTCAATACCGCTGAGGAGATGCCGATGCAACGCCACGAAGTCCCCACTCACCTCAACATCGAGGACAAGGCCTTTGCCGGGCTGACGATGCGCCAGCTGATGGTCGCCATCATCGGCCTCGCCCTGGCGTACTCCGCCATGAGCGAAGCGCCACTGCCGCTCGCCGTCCGCCTCGCGGCCGGGGCGACGGTCCTCTTGATGACCGCCGCCATCTCGCTCTGGCAGCCGGCTGGCCGTTCGCTCGAGGACTGGGCGTTCGTCCTCTTCCGCTACATCAGCATCCCGCGCGTCGTCGTCTGGCGCGTCCGCACGTCGCGCGAGCTGGTGTCCCCCGAGGAGGCGCGCTTCGAGGTCCTGCTGCCTGACCGGCAGGAACTCGACACCCGCGGCGGAAGCATGCTGCGATGACGACGAACGGCAAGCACGGAAGCGTCCAGGAGATGCTGCCGCTGGAAGAGATTGTGGAGGGCGTCCTCTGTCTCCGTGGCGGCGACTACCGCGCGGTCATCCAGGCCCAGAGCGTCAACTTCGCCCTCAAGTCCGAGGAGGAGCAGGAGGCGGTGATGGCCGCCTACCGCTCCTTCCTCAACTCCCTCAGCCATCCCGTCCAGATGCTCGTCCGCATCCTGCCGACCAACGTCGAGCCTTACCTCGCAGGATTCCGCACCCACGTCACCACCCAGGCCAACAGCGAGGCCATCCGCCGTCTCGCCCTCGACCACGAGATGTTCGTGCGGCGGCTGGCCCGCGAACGGACATTGCTCGAGCGGCGCTTCTACCTGGTCGTCCCGTCAGGCCATGCGGAAGGCGAGGGCCACGTTGCGATCCGCTGGCCCTGGCAGCGTGCCACGCGCGGACGGGACGAGCAGCAGCTCGCCGTGGCGGCGGCCCAGCTCGATGCGCGTTGCCACGAGATAGCGCAGGGACTGACCTCGTTCGGCGTCAGCTCGCAGCGGCTGCGGAGCGAAGCGCTCGCGGAGCTGTGGGCGGCCTGCCTCTGCTCGCAGGTCTCCCAGGTCGCGCCGTCGCTCAGTGCTGGAGCGAGACCGGTGGTCACCCGATTCCGGAAGGAGGTTGAGCAGCATGGCTAGCCTTCCACTGCGTCACCGTACACGCCGACACCACCGTTCGGCGGACGACCTCCGCTTCGAGCTCGGCACCCGGTCGGCGATCGACCACCTGGCCCCGGCTGCCATCGAGGCTTCCCGTTCTCACCTGGTCATCGACGGCCGCTATGTGCGCGTACTCGGGCTCAGCGACTATCCCCGCTACGTCCACCCCAACTGGCTGGCCCGCCTTGTTGATTTCGACGAGCCGCTGGACCTGAGCATCCATGTCGACCCGCTCGACTCGGCGACGACCGTGCGTAATCGACAAATTCTCAACCGCGATTAGATGTGCGGTGAAATTCAGGCCGATCTTCCGAGCGTCCG
>JBFWYF010000807.1:0-3900 GCA_050186685.1 Pirellulaceae bacterium | reverse complement strand
CATCGTCGAAAATGATCCGAACGATACGTGTGTCGGCTTTGGGGGATTGCCGAACGAAGAAGGCGAGGTGGAGTTGGACGCGGCGGTGATGCATGGTCCGACGCTTCGAGCCGGTGCCGTGGCGTCCTTGCGCAACATCAAGAACCCCTCGTTGGTCGCGCGGCTCGTGATGGAGCGATCGGACCATGTGTTGCTGGTGGGCAAGGGGGCGCTGAAATTCGCCCGGGCCCATGGGTTTGTTGAAGAGAATTTGTTGACGGAGCGGGCGCGCGAGGCGTGGTTGAAGTGGAAGGAGAACCTGTCGAACCGGGACGACTGGTTGCCGCCACACACGCCGGAGGATGAAGGGTTGGGGCAATTGTTCGCTCCGTTCTTTCGACAAACCGGGACGATCCACTGCAGCGCGCTGGATCAGCGGGGCAATCTGTCGTGCGTGACGACGACGAGCGGGCTCGCGTTCAAGATCCCCGGACGCGTTGGGGACTCACCGATCATCGGGGCGGGGCTCTACTGCGACAACGAAGTAGGGTCCGCGGGTTCCACGGGGCGCGGCGAAGCCAATCTCGCCAACTGCAGCAGCTTCCTGATTGTTGAGCTGATGCGGCAAGGGAAGACTCCGGAACAGGCATGTCTGGAAGTGTGCCAGCGGATCGTGGAGCATACGCGCATGAAGCGGCTGAAGCGACGCGACGGCCGGCCGGATTTCAACGTCAGCTTCTATGCCATCAACAAGCAGGGGGCGTTTGGGGCGGCGTCGATTTTTGGCGGCACCAAGTACACGGTGCATGACGGCACGGCGGCCCGCACACTCGATTGTGCTTTTCTGTATCCGGCCTCGTAGATCGATCACCCAGGTCTCGGACTCACGCCCATGATTCGACACTTGTGTCTCTTCGGTTTCTTCGTCGCCGTCCAGGCCTTTGTCGGCCTGGTTGCAGGGGCGGACGACTCGGCCGTGTCACGGCGCGAACCCAAATTTCACCAGCGGCAGGTGCTGGTCACCGCCGATCCGCAATCCGATTGGCGTTACCTGGCATTCCCTGCGCTGATCGATCGGGGGGACGAAGTGCTGGTCTCGTACAAGCGGGGGCGTTCCCATGCTGGTGATCCCGGCTCGACGCTCGAACTCCTGCGACTGGACGAGCGCCTCGAGCCGACTGGACCGCCGGCTGCCTTGGCTGCCCTGGCAGACCACATCCTGCAGATGGGTGAATGGGTGCAGTTTCCCAATGGCGACCTGGTGAACTTCATCGACACGCAAGTCGGGGCCGACAGGACCCAGCGCGCCGGGCTGTACGCGGTACGATCGACAGACGGAGGGCGCACGTTTTCGGATCCGCGGCGCGTGGGAGTAGTGGATGGAATCGAATATGGCTATGTGTTCGACAGCGTGAGCGAAGGAGCGTCCACATGGATGCTCGCCATGACCTTCTCGAACTTGACGGGTGGCCGGAGCGTCTATCCCCGCCGCCCTCATGCGGGCTCGGTAAATGTCCTGCGTTCGGACGATTCCGGGCGTAGCTGGCGACTGGTGCGTGATCTCAGTCACGAATTTGGAGACGCGCCGATCAACGAGAGCGCGCTGCTGCGCCTCGGTGACGGGTTTCTGGTCAGCACGCGGGGATACGACGACCGGCAGCGAGTCCATCGGACGGACGCCAGTTTCCGAGTCGTACAACAACGGGACCTGACCGACGCGTATTCGTTCATCGGCAGTCATATCGGGCGTCCGCGGCTGTTTGCCCGGGACGGCCGGGTGTATCTATTGGGTCGCAACTGGACCGCGGGGTCGCCGCGCACGATGCAATTGGCGCTGTTCCGACTCGATCCGGGAACGCTGCGAGTGGTGTCGTATGCGGTGCTCGACAACGCGGATGGCGAGCCCATTGCGGACGGCTATTACGCCATGCCGGTGCTGCGCGGTACGGGGGACGGCGCGCGGCTGCACGTGATCACGTATCAGGGTCGCCGCGGTGTGCCGCCTGAGATCGTGAAGCACGAGTTTCGCTGGGGTGAAGTGAACTGACCGGCGGTGGTAAACAGCACACGCGGAGTTGTTCGGGCCGGGGCGGGGGGTTATCCTTGGCGAGTCCTGGCGGCGGTCCGGGCTGGCTCGCGGCCGGGCGGCAGCCGAGCAAACAGCATGTATGTCTCGCACTCTCCCTCCACAGGATTCCTGCCATGTCGATCCGAGCTACGCGTCGTCAATTCTTGAAGCACGTTGCCGTGGGTGGAGTGGCCGCGTCGCTGACCGCCCGCGGCTGGTCGAAAGTCTATGGCGCGAACAACAAGCTGCGCGTCGCATCGATCGGTACAGGTGGCAAGGGCTGGTCGGACCTGATCGGCACGGCGGCCAGTCCTGCGGTGGATGTCGTAGCGTTGTGTGATATTGACGAATCTCCGGCTCATCTGGGACGTGCCGCGGAGAAATTCCCGGCGGCGGTCCGCTATACCGACTGGCGGCGGCTGTTTGACCACGCCGGTGATTTTGACGCGGTAATCGTCTCGACGCCTGACCACATGCACGCGCCGGTATCACTGGCCGCGATGCAGTTGGGCAAGCCGGTTCAGTGCCAGAAGCCGCTGACGCATACCGTCTTCGAGGCTCGGCAGATGCGGCTGGCCGCCCAGAAGTATGGCGTCGTAACCCAGATGGGCAACCAGATCCAGTCGCACACGGCATATCGAACGGCGGTAAAACTGGTTCACGACGGCGTGATTGGTAAAGTCCGAGAAGTCCACTCCTGGCAGGCGGGCGAAATGCGGTGGATTCTGGTGGACGACCGCCCGGCCGGCAGCAAGCCGGTCCCGGATACCGTGCATTGGAATAATTGGCTGGGCGTAGCCCCCGAACGACCGTACCTGCCTGAGATCTATCACCCGTTCAACTGGCGAGCGTGGCAAGATTTCTCGAACGGGCAGCTCGGCGATTTCGGGTGCCACATTCTCGATCCGGTCTTCATGGCATTGAAGTTGACGGCGCCCGTTTCCCTGCGTGCCGAGGCACCGCCGATCAATCGAGAGATCTGGACCAAGCGTTCCAAGGTGTCGTACCAGTTTCCGGGGACCGAGATGACCGTTTCCCGAACGCTGCCCGTAACGTGGTACGACGGACTGGGGCACCGTCCGTCGCACGAGGTGCTGGGCCTGCCGGCCGACTTCAAGCTACCCGGCTCCGGATCGCTCTTGATCGGCGAACAGGGTTCGCTCTTGATTCCGCATGTCGATACACCCCAGTTGTTACCTGTGGAGAAGTTCGCCGACTACAAGATGGAGATGGTGCCGGCCCGCGACCACTATGTGTCCTGGGCGGATGCGTGCCGGGGCCAGGACAAGACGACCTCGCATTTCGATTACGCGGGTCCCCTGACAGAAACCGTCCTGTTAGGGACGATTGCCATTCGTTTGCCCGAGACGCAGCTGACCTGGAACGCGCAACGGATGGAGCTCACCGGATCGCCGCAGGCGCAGGCCCTGTTGACGAAGCCGTATCGAGCTGGCTGGGAACCGCGCTGGGTGTGACGGGCCCCTGCGCATCATGTGGAGTCAGTCGTATCACCTGGTGGTCCTGCTCGGCAGCCTCGCGCTGTTGATGTGGCTGATTGTGCGCGGCCGCAGCATCTTCGTGGCCGCGCCCTGCTGTGCTCTCCTGGCGGTGACGCTCAGCGGCCATGATCCGCTGGCAGCGTTAACCGGCCCGTACATGCAGGGATTCGCTGACTATGTGCGCCGGTTCTTTCTGATCTTCGCTCTGGGTGCGGCGTTCGGCAAGATGATGGAAGACTCGGGAGCCGCCATCCGCATCGCGCGCACGGTTGGCGGAGTGCTCGGCGAACAGCGTGCGTGTTTGGCCGTCGTCCTGGCGTGTGCGGTTCTGACGTACGGCGGCGTTTCCCTGTT
>JBFWYF010000806.1:0-3900 GCA_050186685.1 Pirellulaceae bacterium | reverse complement strand
CAAAGTCTCGGGGCATCGAGTTGCCCCGCGCTTCCATTTTCAGGCGATGGGCCGCATCATACGAATAACGCGTATGGCCCTCCAACGTGTCAGCAACTTCCGTGAGATCTCCCGTGGGGGTATACTGGTAACTCCGCATCCACAGCGGAGCACCTGGCACGGCGCGCAATAGTGCTTTGCGCAGACATCTGCCGTGCCTGTCATACTGGATCAACTCCCGGTCGCCATCAGCCGAATGCTTGCAGATCAATCCATCGTCCGCCAGCTCGAAGCGATGAACGCCGCCTTGCGGGTCGCGGACGTTCCAATTTCCCGCCGAGTCCCATTCATAGGACACTCGAAACGCGTTAAAGTACGTTGTCGACGTCAAATGGTTGGAATTATACTCGTGTACGACACCTTTCCCATCTCGCAAATCCGCCAGGCATCTTCCCTGTACGTCATACGCAAATCTCGCCGTACCCCCCGGTGTTGACGCAGTGATGACTCGTCCCCGCCGGTCGTGCTCAAAGGTATGGATCTCACCGGAGGCCAGAGTACGCACCGTCGCCAAATTGCCTGGTCCGTACTCCCAAGATACAAGGTTGCGTCCTCGCAGGTCCGTCTTGTGAGTGACGTTTCCCGCGCCGTCGAAAAAGTACGTTTCGCCTATGCCATGGCCTGTATCGACACGCATGAGTCGGTCGCACAAGTCATAGGTGTACGCGGTGGCCGTTCCCCCAGGATCCGTGATCAATGCGACCAGTCCCTGGCAGTTCTGCACGTAGCGAGTGACGTGGCCAAGTGGGTCGATGCGCTCTTTGACAGCGTTCCATGAATGGTAGGAGGAGCGGTACACGGCTCCGTCTCGGTCGCGATACTCCACTTCGTTTCCGTTCGGATCATACTTCCAGAGTTCGCTGAATGTCTTGGACTTTATCTCAGTCACTCGGTCGACATCATGAATCTCCTCGACTGCTCGTTCGCCCTCGTTGTCTGACGATGCGGACGGCGAACCACCGTAGGACGGAGTACGTCCGAGCACGGAGTTGACGACCGGGGCGGGAAACTGGGCCAGTGTGGACGTGAGCTCTCTGGGCATCTCGATCGAGTTCGGAGAGATCAGGCGTCCGAACTCCCATTCCAGTGGCGTGTCGGGGAGCTGATAGTCTAATGGATGCGGCATGTCCTCGTCCGCAAGGTCGACTGGCCGTACATATCCAAGTGGATCGCGACGGGAATCGAGCAGACCGTTCCCGTCGTACTGATAATGCGTCACGTTGCCGTTTGGATCTACTTCGCCCGCCGTCCGCCCCAGCTCATCGAACAGAAATGCCGTGGAATGGCCATAGGGATCGACGATCTGCGTGATGAGTTGATCGGCGTTATAATGATAGATCCACTGGCCACCGTCACCTCGCCGCACAAGAGTGACACCTGCCAAGGGATGGTACTCGAGAGAGACTTCAAACAATCCGTCTTCGCCGCGCGAGTGGACACAACGTCCTTCCGAATCGTAGGCGAAGTGAAAGGAATAGCCACGCCGGTCCGTGCGCCGAGTCATCCGGTGCTCCGCATCGTAGTCGAAACTCAATGTGGTGCGGCAGTAGTCGACCGCACGCACCAAATGTCCGCCGGCATCGTACTCGTACGCCAGCAGCAGTCGACCGAACTGGTCGGAGTCGGATTCGGTGAGGCGCAACGCGGTGATTCGATGGCTGGAGTCGGAAAGGACACGTATCCGCCGTCCCCGCGAATCCATGATCTCCCTCAGAGTTCCCCGCGCATCGTATGCGAGCTCGATGACATGTTCGCCAAGCCGCAGGCGGACGAGGGGAGCAACATCGGATGTCCGCGGAAACTGAAATTCCTGGTCCGGTTGCCCCTTCTGAGACATGACGAAGTCCTGAGGACTTGTGCGTACCAGGCGGTAGCCACCGGATGCATCGCTTTGACCGATTTCGAGTTCCGGAAAACCGACCACTTCGCCTTGCGGCCCCTCGAACCGTATTCCATCCAAGTCGCGGCGTAACACACGATTGAATTCGTGGGAATGGCCCCAGCCCAGCGAACCGTGGATGCTGCAGCGGGTGCTGCTGTAGTAGCGTCGCCAAGACAACGGAAACGGCCCGCGTTGCACCAGATCAACGCTTGCATCCGTCGCAGCACCCGTTACAACATGAACCGGGTCTCCGACATAGCGGGGGTCCGTACAGCAAGTTGGTATCGTCATCGCCGTGCGACTGCCTCTAGGGTTCAGTCTGGGTTGGGCCCTGATGTTGTAACATGGGTCGGTCCGGATGGGGAACCCGTTGCGGCGCAAAGCCCAGCGCGGCCCTATCGCGAGTCTTTTGCCGCTTCATCGAAAAGAACAGCTTACTCGATGCCCGACCCTCTCTAGCGTGCTTCACCATGAATCGGCGGATGATTGCCGGACCGCTGCCCCCTCGGCAAGTGGGCAGGGCGAATTCCTACTTCGATCGCTGCTCAAAGTGTCGATCGGCTTGGCTGTTGTCATTGGCAGCAGCGCTGTCCTGGCACGCACTTGTTGTCGCCAGCGAACTGGCCCTGCCAGCCGCAGCGGGCGTGAACCTGCTGCTGAACCCAGGCTTTCAGTTCCACAGCTTTGCGAATTCGCGCCGCGGTGAGCCTCTGGCCTGGCAGTCCGGTTCCGTTCCCTATTGGGATCAGGACGCGTACGGAGACTGTCAGGTCTGCCGTGCGGGACGCGTAACGGAGTTCCGCCCGCAATGGGCCGTCGATGGCGTCGTGCGCATCCGCCCCGGCAAGCGACTGTCCCAATTCCTGGTGCTGGCCGAAGCAGGGCTCGACCCCGGCGACCATGTCAGCCTCTCGGTCTCCGGCCACCAATCGACACCCCAGGCGTTGATGGTCTATGCCGCCAACATGCGGGTGGATGTGGCCGAGGGACAATGGAGCCCCGCCGCTTTCGGCATGTCGGAATCAGGGCCTTACGACCGCTGTGCGCGCGGGGAGTTGATCGAGGATATCACCGCTCTGGCGCGCTCCGGCGACATGACCGAATTCGAGGTTCGATTAGAAGGGGTCGTCATCGGGACTTCTCGTGCCGCGGCCCGACTTGTCCCCGATCGCGATCGGTCACCGATGCCTGCTACGATTGGTTTGCAGGTCGCCTTTTGCAACGAATCGGCCCAGGATGTCTGGATCTATGCGCCATGTCTCTGTCTGGGCGACCACGCTCAGCCACGACTGCCGCCGGGACGCCCCTTGAGCTCACTCTACCGGCACATTCCGCGCACGATGCAAAAACTCTGGCGCGGGGAACCGCTGCACATCCTGCACACCGGTTACAGTTCCGATTGCGGAGACGCCAATCCGCCGCTCTATCTGTATGACGAGGACCCGAGGTCGGCCACGTTCAAGCAGCCATTACAGAGGGAGTTCGATGGCACACGGATCGGCCATCCCGAATGGAACGATTACGTCTTGAACTGGAACTTCCACTTCATGCAGTGGGGACGCATGCGCTCCGCCCTGATTCGCAAGTTTGACTACCGGATCGAAGATCTGCTGCTCAACACGATGGCCCGAGGCGGTTCCTTGTTGTGCGAGGCCCATTCGGGCTTTGCTGAATTCGCGTCGCTCTCGCTGCCGCCGGGCCGTGCCAATGGCCACCGTACGGGCAAGACGTGGGCCGAACTCCACCCGCGCTTGTTCACTCGGCCCGCAGGGTCCGGTCCCGACCTGGTGTCGCTGGGATTCGGCAAGAAGGCTGCCCTTGGTGAACAGGACGAACTCGAACAGTACGAAGGCGCGATCCGCTGGTTCCAGCGACTCTATCCCGGCGTGGAATTTGTTTTCAGCATCAACGATTGGCGTGAGGAATTCGCCGAGAACGCGGGAAGTCTGCGCGAACTTTCGCTGCGCTACGGCATCCCG
>JBFWYF010000805.1:0-3909 GCA_050186685.1 Pirellulaceae bacterium | reverse complement strand
GGGAGCGGAACAACGAACACAAACAAGCGGCGGGAAGCTACCAGCGTGCCGCGATCGAATTCGGGCGGGCCCTGCGGGAACTGGACGAAAGCGTTCCACGGTGGCGCGCCGAGAATCTGGTCCGCGAAGCCTTCATGCGGCGGCGCATCGCGGAGGTCATCCGCCAAGGGCATCCACCGGACAGAATCGTGGCCGTCGTCGGTGCGTTCCACGCGCCGGTTCTCAGCGGCGAATTTCCCGAGATGACGGACGCGGAGCTGGGCTCACTGCATAAACGGAGCAGCAAGCTCACGTTGATGCCCTATTCCTATTTCAAGTTGTCGTCGCAGTCGGGATACGGCGCCGGAAATCACGCGCCTGCCTATTTTGAACTGCTGTGGGAAGCGCTCGATCAAGAGGCGCTGACCGACCTGCCGCTGCGTTACCTGTCGCTCGTTGCCCGGAACTTGCGCGAGGCCGGGACGCACCGCTCGACGGCCGAAGTGATCGACGGCGTGCGCCTCGCGCACACCCTATCGGCCCTGAAAGATGGCATCGCCCCCACGCTCGCCGACTTGCGCGACGCGGCGGTCACGCTCCTGGGACATGGCGAGCGAACATCCGTCCAGGAGGCTCTCGCACGCGTCGAAGTGGGTACCGCCATCGGCGAACTTCCCAAAGGAGTCAGCCAGACCTCGATCCAGGACGATTTTGAAAGCGAACTTGGCCGGTTGAAACTCCACAAGTACAAGTCGACGGTCAAGCAGCAACTGACGCTCGATCTGCGGGAGAACCGCACGGCGAAATCCGCCGAAGCTGCCTTTCTGGATCTGGCCCGCTCCGGTTTCTTTCATCGTTTGCGGGTACTCGAGATCGGTTTTGCCGAGTTGGTCGACGCGCGGCAGCAAGCGGCCTCGTGGGCGGAACGATGGAACCTGCAATGGTCGCCGGAAAGCGAGATCGCCCTGGTTGAAGCCGTGCTGCTCGGCGAGACGATCGAGCTGGCCGCTGCCTACAAATTCCAGAGCCTCTTAGAGAAATGTGTTTCGATTGCCGACGCAGCCGTCATGGTCCGCGACGCCTGCCAGTGTGGGCTGATGCAATCGATGGAGCTGGCTCGCCGGCGGCTGCAAGAACTCGCCGCGACGAGCAGCGAATTTCTCGCCACTGCGCACGCGGCCTACGAACTGAGCCTGGTGGTGCGCTATGGCGATGTCCGCCGATTTGACCCGTCGCCCTTGTTACCCCTCGTCGAGGAACTGTTTGTCGAGAGTTCCCTGGCGCTGTTCGGGGCGGCGGGTTGTGACAACGAAGCAGCGAAGGAGCTGCGGATCGGAATGGACGAATTGAACAAAGTCGGGTTGGAGTTCCACGATCGCGTGGACGAACAACTTTGGCTCAGTCGTCTGCAGCAGTTGGCCGATGCCGACGATCGAAATCCCCTCCTCTCCGGCTACGCGTGTGCCATCTTACTGGAGCGAGGTCTCATGGCCGCCGATGCCCTGGCGAGGGAGGTCTCCCGACGCCTGTCGCCGGGCGTACCCGCCGACCTCGGCGCCGGCTGGTTCGAGGGCCTGGCTCAACGAAACCGCTACGCGCTGTTAGCGCGCCAGGCCTTGTGGGAGCAGCTGTCAGAGTATATTGCGTCGCTCGACGATGACCAGTTTCGGCGGTCGCTCGTCTTCCTGCGGCGCGCGTTTGGCAGCTTCAGTCCCCAAGAGAAGCGGTATATTGCCGAAAACCTCGGGCAGGCCTGGGGCATCGCGGCTGAACTGGCGAGCGAGTTGATCGAGCAACCGCTTACGGAGAAAGAAGAGCAGTCGCTCCAGGACTTGAACGACTTTGATTTTGGTGACCTCTGAACGATGGCCGACCATTTCACACCGGAACAACTGACGCGCTGGCGGCTCATTCTGGGCCAGGATGCACAGGAATCGCTGTCGTCGCTGTGTCCCAGCGGCTGTGCCCTCACACCCGAACAGCTCGAAATGGACGAAGCGCTCGCGGCGATCTATGACGAGACCGGTGACTCCTCGGACCCAGGTCAGCGGCGGGCCGGGTTGGGCGGCTCGGCGCCACGGCTCAACAAATGGCTCGGCGATATCCGCAACTATTTCCAGCAGGATGTCGTCGCCGTCATTCAGCAGGACGCCATCGCGCGAAAGGGACTGAAGCAGCTGCTGTTTGAGCCGGAAATGTTGAAAAATGTCCAACCGAACGTGCAACTCGTGGGAACGCTGCTAAGTCTCAAGGGCCAGATTCCGGAGCGAACGAAGGAAACGGCGCGCATGGTGGTGCGGGCGGTTGTCGAGCAGATCAAGCTCGCGCTGGAGCAGAAAATTCGCCAGGCTGTGCTCGGAGCGCTCAACCGACGCGAGCACTCCCCACTGCCCAACGCCGCCGCGATTGATTGGAAATGGACGATCGGCCGGAATCTGAAGAACTACCATGCCGGACTCCGGAAGCTGGTCCCCGAGCGAGTCTACTTCTATTCGCGGGCCAGGCGTTCGAACAACTGGACCGTGATCGTCGATATGGACCAGAGCGGCTCCATGGCGGACTCAGTCGTCTACGGAGCGGTGTGTGGTTCTATCTTTGCGAGCCTGCCGGCGCTGGAAACACACGTGGTGGCCTTCGATACGGAAGTCGTGGACCTGACGGATCAATGCGGCCAGGACCCTGTCGATATGCTGTTCGGCGTTCAGCTGGGCGGAGGCACCGACATCAACAAGTCAGTCGGTTACTGCGAGAAGTTCATTCGCGAGCCCAAAAACACGTTGTTCTTCTTGATTACCGATTTGTTCGAGGGAGGCAATCAGGCGCAGCTGGTGCGGAGGCTGGGTGACATGGTGGAAGCAGGCGTGCGGGTGATGTGTCTGCTGGCGCTGAACGACAGCGGCACTCCGTGCTACGACGAGCAGCTGGCACGGAAGCTCGCGGCACTCGGCATTCCTTGCTTTGCTTGTACACCCCAACGTCTCCCGGAACTGCTGGAAGGTGCGCTGCGCGGAACCAACCTGGCCGCCCTGGCCGCCCGTATCACGGAAAAAACCAAGAGCTAGCTAGGGAACGGGCATCCACGCGACGCTGCTACACGTCATTCAATTTGACTTGCGTCCATCGTCTCGCTGTGTCTGGATCGAGTGTCCGGTCTTGAGGCCGACGACGAATACGACGAGTGCCACCGCGCCCAGGAAGAACAACGTGTCGCCGGGCACGCGCATCCACCGCAGGTTTTGCATGATGGGCGTTTGCAGAAACTCAGCGCTCCGTGCGTACCAGTACCCATGCTCCACAGACGCCCAGGTCTGCATGAGGCCGACGGGCAAGAGACTAAGCAGGCACATCGCCATCAGTCCGCCATTGAGTCCCCAAAATGCGAACTTCAACAGTCCGTCCTTCCACTCGACTGCCGGTATCAGTACCCGGAGGCACATGAGCATGAGTCCGATACCGAGCATGCCGTACA
Organism: Pirellulaceae bacterium; assembly: GCA_050186685.1. Taxonomy (GTDB): domain Bacteria; phylum Planctomycetota; class Planctomycetia; order Pirellulales; family Pirellulaceae; genus CAZFLF01. Next base: position 461 of record JBFWYF010000805.1, on the reverse strand, counting down.
CACCGAACAGCGCGGCGTGACCGTGCAGCGGCGTCGTGTTCAGGCCCTGCATGTAGTATAAGGCAATCGGCGGGTTAATCATGAACCCGAACAAGCCGGCACCGAGCATGTTCCAAAATGCAACAGACACGAAAAAGTAGATTGGCCATTTGTATCGTCGAACCCAGGTCGATGAGCGCGAGCGGCGCAGATCTTCCATGGCGTCAAATCCAATGAGCACAAGCGGTACGACCTCCAACGCGCTGAATACCGATCCCCAGGCCAGGGCCACCGTGGGCGTGCCTGAGAAATACAAGTGGTGGCAGGTGCCGATAATCCCACCCGAGAGAAAGATCGTGGCGGATAGAAGGGCCGATCCCGCTGCCACACCGGGACGAATCAAGTGTAACCGCATGAAGATGAAGGCAATCACTGTCGTCGCAAAGACCTCGAAGAAGCCTTCTACCCACAGATGTACGACC
>JBFWYF010000804.1:0-3916 GCA_050186685.1 Pirellulaceae bacterium | reverse complement strand
CACCCCTGCTTTGTGGTAGTCCACATCGGGGCGCCCGCGTTGTGACTGGATCCGCGCGCAGCGCGCTCCTAACTTGCGCGAAGCACGCACCTCGACGAGGTGCTTCCGCGGGATTTGGCCCGATTTACCATTGGCACGGAAATTGAAAGCTCGGCGAAGCCAGGTTGGGGCAGTGCGGGAGAATGTAGTTCCGCAGCCGAGTTGCGTGACACGCGTCGTTGAGATCCGGTCGAGAGTGCCGCCACTTCTTATGGAAGCGAAGTGCAAAGACCCGCAGTTCAGGGAGGGGCTGGGCAGAGCTGAAGCGCCGAGGGATTCGAGCGCCATTCGGAACCATTCACGGAAGAATGTTGACTGCGGCAGCGACCAATTACTTCGGCGCGTGTCCCCAACCAAACGACGAACCGGCAGGAAGTCGGTTCCAGGGGCGTCCGTGTCGTCCGTCGCCTTCCGGGCAGACGACGCTGACCGGTGCTACGATTGCCGGTCAGGGGCTGTGGCGAAGGATTCGCGCACGGCCCGGCACTGTTCAAGGAAGAACAGGGCCGAACAACGGTTGTCTCAGGAAGGGATTCCTCTGCAGTCGTCGGGGCAGCTCGCAGGATGCGAGTCGACCCTTCACGTTGAATCGCCCCGTGCCTGTCGACGGGTGACGATATTCCTTCGCCGGCATATGCCGGCCGGGGCGCAGCACGACGCTCGCGCCGTCCGGAATCGTGCATGGACGCTGCTCCCTTTCCGGTTTCCGGACCTGGTCAACGTGGGTTTTCTCTGCGTGTCTGGCGGACCGAAATGATTTCGGTCCCCAGAACACGTGGAGTGTGGCCCGCCGAGTGTGGCCGGCTCGGCCCGAGCGGTTCCGGCTTGCTGTCGGTCCATGACCAGTTTTCTGCTCCGCGGCTGGGGTGCCCGGCGGACCACTCTCGGAGGTCCGTTCTCCCAGGGGCTGGGAACTGCGGCCGCCAGCGGGTAGAACGGTCCGATCGAAAGTGACCGTGTCTCCGCCCACTACGGCAAGTCCATGTCCCTGCGCATCATCCAGATCAGCGATCTGCACCTGTTCACCGACGCAGCCGCGGAGTTAAAGGGGATTGTGACTCGGAACTGCCTCGCGGCCGTGTTGCGGCACATCGAAGTCCGCCACCCGCTCGTGCATTGGTTGGTCGTCACGGGCGACTTGGCGCACGATGAACAGCGGGCCACGTATGACGTCGTGCGTTCGATGTTCGGCAGGTGGCTGCCGCAATTGCGGGTTGTGCCGGGCAATCATGACAACCGCTCGGCCATGCGCGCCGTATTGCCAGAGTGCCTGCGGGCCCACGGCGAGCGGAATGTGTTTATCGAGCGGCAAAGCGGCTGGCGCATCATCGGACTCGACTCGCATGTGCCGGGCGAACTGGCCGGTTCTCTGGGTCCGGAACAGCGGAATTGGCTGGCACGCGTGTTGGCCGAGGCACCCGACGAACCCGCGTGCCTGTTCGTGCACCATCCCCCCGTTCCCGTGAACAGTCCGTGGCTGGACGGGATTGGACTGTCGGATGCCGCCGAATTGTGGGCGGTTCTGGAAGCGTACCCGTGTGTGCGGCTGATCGGCTGTGGTCACGTACATCAGGAACGATCTCACGTGACAAGGCAATGTGCCGTGGTGACGACGCCTGCGACCGGCGTTCAGTTTCGTCCGGAAACGGCAAGCCTGGAAGTGGATGCGGCCGGACCGGGATTTCGTATCATCGACCTACTACCCCGTGGCGAGGTGCAGACTTATGTGGAGCGCGTGTCGAGTTAAGATCGCCGAGGAAATGAGCTTCGGGTGCTCGCTGGTCGCCGTCCTGTGGGCCTGGATGGGTCTGGCCGGCAACCTCCGCGGGGCGGAGGCGGCGCCGCCTAACATCCTGTTGGCCATTGCGGACGACTGGGGATATGGTCATGCCGGCGCCTACGGCGCGAATTGGGTCGCGACTCCTGCCTTTGATCGCGTGGCACGGGACGGCATGTTGTTCACACGCGCCTACACACCGAACGCCAAATGCGCGCCCTCGCGAGCGTGTCTGCTGACCGGAAGAAACTCCTGGCAATTGAAGGAGGCGGCCAATCACATCTGCTACTTCCCGCCCGAGTTTAAGACGTGGGCCGAGGCCCTGAGCGAACAGGGCTGGTTCGTTGGATTCACGACGAAAGGCTGGGGGCCGGGCGTCGCGCAGGACGCGCAAGGGCGACCACGGCAGATGACGGGTAAGGCCTTCAATCAGCGGCGGCTGAAGCCTTCCACCCCGGGGATCGGCAACGCCGACTACGCGGGAAACTTTGCGGACTTCCTCGCCGCCGTACCCGATGGCCGGCCCTGGTGCTTCTGGTACGGGGCGATCGAACCGCATCGCGGATACGAGTTCCGTTCGGGCGTCGAAAAAGGGGCAAAACAATTGACCGATGTTCCACGGGTACCGGCTTATTGGCCTGACACCGAAACGGTGCGTCACGACCTGTTGGATTACGCGCTCGAAGTGGAGCACTTCGACCAGCACCTGGGCCGCATGTTGGCCGAACTCGAACGCCGCCAGTTGTTGGAGAACACCCTGGTCATCGTGACCTCCGACCATGGCATGCCCTTTCCTCGCTGCAAGGGAAATGCCTATGACTGCTCCAACCACGTGCCTCTGGCGGTCATGTGGCCGCGAGGCATTGCCGGCCCAGGACGGGTCGTCGACGATTACGTCAGCTTCATCGACGTGGCTCCGACACTGGTCCAGGTGGGGGGTCTCGATTGGTCGGCGACGGGCATGGCACCTGCCGCGGGTAAGAGCTGGACCGACCTCTTCTCAGCTCCGGCATCCGGCCGGACCAGTGGCGCACGGGACCACGTGCTCGTGGGCATGGAGCGGCACGATATCGGGCGTCCGGGCGACGTGGGCTATCCGATCCGCGGAATCGTGCAGGACGATATGCTGTACCTGCGGAATTATGAGCCGACGCGATGGCCGGCCTGCAATCCGGAAACCGGCTATCTCAACTGCGACGGCGGCGCGACCAAGTCGCTGATACTCGAGCTCCGGCGCCAGCGCGCCGATGACCCGCACTGGGCACTGTGCTTCGGGAAACGTCCGAGCGAGGAACTCTACGATCTGAAACGCGATCCCGACTGCGTGCAGAACTTGGCCGGGAATTCCGCCTCCGAGCAGCTCTAGACAACGTTGCGGCGGCGGCTGGAGGCAGAGCTCCGTGCGCAGTCCGACCCGCGCATGGCGGGACGCGGGGAGGTGTTCGATCAGTATCCCCATGCGAATCCCGCGCACCGCCACTTCTACGAGCGGTACCGCCGGGGGGAAAAGTTGCAGGCGGGCTGGGTTCTCCCGACCGACTTCGAGCCGCAACCGCTGGATTAGGGACCCTGGCCGTCTCCCCGGTGTGCGGCGGCGCGGTCGCGACCGCGTTCACCGCGCGCACAGCGGCAAAATTTACTCCTCCAGCCTCACGAGTGGCGTACCCCGGACGTATACCCCAGGGGCCGCGAAATTGCGTGCAAACCAGCAGACTTTACGCAAACCGCAATGCCGACGCTCTCGGGAAGCAACTACGCCCGGATAAACGCTACCGCCCCTCCTCGGCGAAGGTTGCTGTATATGCGGCAGAGGGCGTGACGAAGAAACTTTTGGATTCCGTGGTCACGCAGACGGTTCGAGCCATTTCTCCACACGTTGGACAAGGATGGTCCTATGAGACGAGCCCAGGCAGTCGTGTGTCTTGTTGGTTTGCTGGCCGGGACGATGGCCTGCGCTCAAGACGGAACGTCCGTGACCTCGGCGCGACGGGTCAATCAACAACTGCAATCCATTTGCCAGGATCCGAATTGCCCGGGTTGCCGCGCATTTCTCGCCGGATATTCGAGCGGCCCATCGTGCAGTTGCGAACACGCCTAGGG
>JBFWYF010000803.1:0-3916 GCA_050186685.1 Pirellulaceae bacterium | reverse complement strand
CCCTGTGGAGGATCATGGATGGACGATACTACAAACGCGACGTGGAACGCGTGGTCGAAGAACTGCGGGAGATCCCGGAACGATACGTCTTTCTCGTGGATGACGAACCTTTCGTGAACCCGCAGCGAATGGCCGAAATGGCCGAGGGCATCGCCGAGGCCGGAATCGAGAAAGAGTACTTCAGCTATTGTCGGATCGATTCGCTGTTGCGGGACATCGACCTGATGAAGCAGTGGCGCGATATCGGGCTGCGGCGATTGTTCCTGGGTGTCGAAACCATCTTCGACCACGAATTGAAGGACTACAACAAGCGCCAGCAGCACAAGGATATTGTGCGCGCCATCGAAACCGCAAAGGAACTGGACATTCACCTGCTATGCAATTTCATCATCCATCCGTCGTACACGGAGCATGAATTCCAGCAGGTCATCCAGTTCATTCGCACGCACCAGATCGAGTATCCCTCGTTCACGATCTGGACGCCGATCCCCGGCACGGGCCAGACTTACGAAGACGTCCTGCTGCGGCAGGCGAACGGTCGTCCACAGTGGGAGTTCTTCGACCTGCAGCATCCCGTGATTGAAACGCGGCTGCCGCGAGCAGAGTTCCAGCAGCAGTACGACCAGCTCCATCAGACGTTCTCGTCCAACTACTTTGACTGGAGGAGCCCGCTGATGATGGCAGATTTCGCTCGCCGGCAGGCGATCCTCCGCGCGATCGCCGCGAAAGTGCTCGGTGGCAGTTCCACGGCGGCACCCTTGCCTGGTTGTTAAGGACGATCTGCCAGGACCGGCCAGTACGAAGTGATAGCCAGCGTCGCGACCGTGGCCAACACGGCACCCGCTCGTACCGTCAAGGCGATCGGCAGCAAGTACAGCAAAGGTACCAGCAGAACGCCAGCGACGAGCACGGGAGCGGCGACTCGCACGCGCACGTGCGGATGCCAGCTGACCAGGGCCGCGGCCATCGCTGGCCAGGTGACATAGTGACTGAAGCCGGGCAGCCAGGCGGCCGTGAGGAGTGCCACCGCGCTCCAGCCGCACCAGACCGTCCACCACACATCCAGCGCGGCGGCTCGACGCAACAGGGAACCGGCCAGCCACACCGTCCCTCCAATCGACGTGATCCACACGAGCACCATGAAGAACACAGTCCAGGCGATCGCGGGCATGTCAGCCAGCGTCGCGCGGGCGTCGATCAGCGCCTGGCTGGCTCCCATGCCGAGCAGCATCCCCAGGCCATAGGACCAGGCCACGGTGAGCCCGGCCGCCAGCACGACTCGGCCGGATGAGCCCCGGGCCTGTGGGTCGCGCCACCGCAGGAACTGCCCCACCGACAACACGAGGAAAGGAGCCACGGCAAGCCAAATCGCCCAAGCATTCGGGTACCAGACGATCCATTGGCCGACGACGTCGAAAAATACGGCATCCTCCTCATCCGCGAACGCCTCCGGAGCTTCGTGCAACAGTTCGCGCGTCAGCGTGAGGGCATTTTCGCCATGGTGCTGGACCGTGCGCGGATCCAGGTTGGCAATCGTATCGAGGGGCGTGTGGTAGCGATGCACGGATCCGATATTCGCGAAGTTGGCTCCCTGCAGACCCGCTGCCGCAAAGTGCGTGAAATCGGTGTTGTTCGGGAGCAGTCGGTAGACCGTCACGAAGGCTGACCCCGTCCCGCACGGTCGCGGCAGCCGTGAGGCGGCCCAGGCCACCCAGCTGCGATTCGCGGAATGCGTTTCGTACATCAGGCTGGCGCCGCTGTCCCCGCGCGCGTCGAAGTTCAGAACGAACGGGCGCTCGGCCATCAGCGGGTGTTCGGCCACGAAGCGCTGGGCGCCCAGCAGTCCATATTCTTCGCCATCCGTAAACAAGAGATAGACGGGGCGGGGCAGGGGAGTGCCGCGCAGCGCTCGGGCTGTTTCCAGCAGCGCGGCCATCCCGCTCCCGGCGTCTCCAGCTCCGGGCGCATAGGGGCTCGAGTCATGGTGTGTGACCAGCAGCAGAGGTTGCCCCGCGCTGGACGCCCGTGGAAACCGGGCCAGCACATTCGTCAGGGGGATAACCGCAGCGTCTTCGTCATCCCCACGGTAGGCCTCGGTGCGGTGCAATTCCACTTCCAGGCCCAGGGACTCGAGTTCAGCGACAAGCCGCTCGCGTACCACCCCATTGGCTTCGCTCCCCACGGGATGCGGCACTTCGTCCCCCAGCACCCGGCGCAGCGTCGCCACGGCCCGGGCCGCCGAGAACTCGTCGGGAGGAGCATCCTCGCCGCGTGGCGCTGGACCTCGGTACGCGAGTGCACACAGGGCGATCAGCAGCGCCCATCCGGAAATCAGTACGCAAGGCAGCCCGTAGCGCGGGCGCCTTGCCGCTGGCACGCCAGGGCGAGCTGCGCCCTCCCTTGCGCCCTCATCCATGTTCCCCGCCGCGCCGTCCGCCGAATTCATGGCATCGGCCAGTGGGTGGCCGCATGGACCACAAAGCGGTTGGGTCCCAGGAACGTGCGGCGCGGAAAGTAGTACTCTTCCGTCCGATTTCCGGCAATGAGCAGACCATGATCGTCGCGCAGGACAACGACATAGCGATCGTCCTTCCTTTCGACTCGCTCGATCTCGAAACCGTGGGTCATGCCGTTGCCGTGTGTCACAATCAACCATTGGCCCGCGAGGGCATCTCCGTCCGGGAGCGGCTGCGAGGTCACGAACGCATCCACGGCCGCGCCGTCCGCCTTGCGCTCGGACGACTCGATGGCCCCTTCATACCGGGGCGGTTCCTGCTGAATGGACCGTTCGCCCCAGGTGAGCCGCCGACCGTCGATCAACCAGGCCTGCTCCAGCCGTCCGGCCCGCTCGCGAACAATTGCCAGGCGACCATCAAGTGCCCTCCCATTCGCCAAGCGTACGGAACGCCCGGCGTCGTCCCCTGCGGTGCAGAGTATCGTATCGATTGCGTCGCCATGGCGAACCTGCAGGGCCACAGCGGACGCATCGTCCGATGGGAGCGGCAGCGACTGCACGGACTCCAGCCAGCCCTGGTCGCGGAACGGCTCGTGCACGGCGACAAACGTGCTGGCCAGGGGTGCTGCCCCGCGGCGACGCACGACCAGCTGCGGCATCAGGTAGTCGTAAACCTTGCTGTCCTCGCGTTCCGCTTGTCGGATCCGCGGACTGTTTCCGAGCAGCACTTGGGTGTCCGGGGCGCCCAACATGTGTGTCCGGACCCCGGTACCCCCCATCGGTGCCTGGCCACCGCTGTAACGGAACGTCACATGAAACGGCTCGCCGCTCGTCGCGCGGCGGACATCACGAATCAGGCCATACGGAATGAACGTCGACGACTCGCCGATCGGTTCCGACCACTTTTCGCCTGGCTCGAGCAGGTCGGCTACGGGGTCCGACATCTCGAGCGAGCACTCGGCCGACATGTCGGCATCCGCACTGCCGTGCAACAGCCAGTCGTGGGTCGCCCCGCCGCGCACTTGGAAAACGTCGACCACGTAGGCGTCGGTGTCGGAGACGGGGACCAGGATCAGCATTCGCCGATAGAGGCTGGCTCGGCGGGGATAACCGCGCTCGCCGCCCGCTTCGGCGACGGATACACCGGCCAAGCCCGGCACGAACATCAGCAAGTCTCCGTCCGACTCGCGTTCGACCTGATCGCGGCGGTCGATCACCACGGTATTGTGGCCGACGGTCGAGGTGGTCCAGTGACGGAGCTTACCATGGTTGTAGCCGATATCGCTGAACAACTCGCTTTGTTTCGCGAACAGGGCGAGGTTCAGGTTATCGGCGTGCGAGTGTCCGAAGGCGCCGGAAAAATGAAGCTGCGCCTGCAGCTGATTCGCCCCTCGTCCCCGGCCGAGGGAAGCATGGCCGTAGCCAGGCAGCAAGGTAGAACGCGTTTCCTCGCGGACAGGG
>JBFWYF010000802.1:0-3919 GCA_050186685.1 Pirellulaceae bacterium | reverse complement strand
TGTGCGAGGCTGAAACCGTCGAGGCCACGATTATCGGCCAGTTTGTTCCGACCGGCCGATTGCAGCTGAAATATCAAGGACAGTCGGTGGCGGACCTCGAGATGCGGTTTCTGCACGAGGGTCGCCCGCCGGTGGTGCGCGATGCGATCTATCATCCGCCCGCGGCCTCGCCCCTCACGCTGCCCGCCGGCGCCGTGGACTACGCTGCGGTGCTGTGCCAGATTCTGGGTTCGTTGAACGTCGCCAGTAAGGAATGGGTGATCCGCCAGTACGATCATGAGGTCCAGGGCGGCAGTGTCATCAAGCCGCTCGTCGGCATTGCCAATGACGGACCGAGCGACGCGGCGGTAGTCCGGCCGGTGCTCGATTCGCGCCGGGGGCTGGTGATCGCGTGCGGAATGAACCCCAAGTACGGCGACGGCGACACCTACCATATGGCCGCCAGCGCGATCGATGAGGCACTCCGGAACTGCGTGGCTGTGGGCGCCGATCCGGCCCGGATCGCCATCCTCGATAATTTCTGCTGGGGTTATACCGATCGGCCGGAAACACTCGGCTCGCTCGTGCGTGCGGCCCTGGCCTGCCACGACGTGGCGGTGGAGCTGGGGACGCCTTTCATCAGCGGCAAAGACAGCCTGAACAACGAGTTTACCTACCACGTGGACGGCGAGCGGCGTACGATTTCCATCCCCCCATCGCTGCTGATCAGCGCGCTGGGGCAGGTAGACGACGTAGCACGCTGCATCACCATGGATGCCAAGGAGGCCGGTAATCTGGTGTACCAGGTAGGAATCACGCGCAACGAGCTGGGAGGCTCGCATTTCGCCGAGGTATTGCGTCTCGTAGGAGGCGAGGTACCGCGTGTCGACGCATCCCAGGCACGGCGTACCTTCGCGGCCCTGCACCAGGCCATCCGGCAGGGGGCCGTGCGGTCCTGCCATGATCTCAGCGAAGGCGGACTCGCCGTCGCAGCGGCTGAAATGGCGTTCTCCGGCGGGTTGGGCATGAAATTGGATCTGGCCCGCGTCCGTCACAGCCTGCCGGATGACGAACGGCTGCGTCTCGTGGGGCTGTTATTCGCCGAGTCGAATACCCGTTTCCTATGCGAAGTCGCGCCCGGCCAGCGGGCGGCGTTCGAGCAGACGCTGGCCGACGTGCCCCACGCCTGCCTGGGTACTACGACGGCCTCGGCCACCTTGGAGATTCGCTTCGGAGAGCAGCGGCTGATCGATGCGGATCTCCATGCCTTGAAAGCGGCCTGGCAGCGTCCGCTGAACTGGTAACTTCCTCCCGGCCCATGGCCGGAACCATGCAAGTCGACCTATGCCCACACCTCACGTCCTCATCCTCCGAGCGCCTGGGACCAATTGTGATCGCGAGACGGCGTATGCATTCCGGCGAGCCGGCGCGAAAACCACTACGGCCCACATCAACGAGTTGCTTGCCAACCCCACACTGGCCAGCTCGCACCAGGTGCTGTGTGTGCCCGGTGGTTTCAGCTACGGTGACGACATCGCCGCGGGCAGAATCCTGGCCAACCAGATCCGGCATCACCTCGGAGACATGCTGCGAACGTTTCAGGATCAGGGGAAACTGGTGCTGGGAATCTGCAACGGCTTTCAGGTATTGATCAAAGCCGGTGTGCTCCTGCCAGACGACACGCAAGGAGAACCGGCGACGCTGACCTGGAATGCATCCGGGCGATTCCAGTGTCGCTGGGTGCGGCTGTGCACGACCGGCAGCCGCTGCGTCTTCCTGCGGGGGATCGAGTACATGTATTTGCCGATTGCCCACGCGGAAGGCAAGTTTGTCGCGCGTGACGAGGCCATCCTGCAGGACTTGAATCGACGCGGACAGCTGGCACTCCGCTATCAGGCGGCGGACAGGTCCACGTCGGGCTCGGATGAAACGCTGCCTTTTCCGTGCAACCCGAACGGGTCGGCCGCCAATGTGGCCGGGATTTGCGACGAATCGGGCCGTGTATTCGGACTGATGCCGCATCCCGAACGGCATATCGACGCCACACAGCATCCACGCTGGACGCGCGGCGAGGCCAGCGACCCGGGCGACGGGCTGCGTGTCTTTCAGAACGCCGTTGCGTACTTCGCGGGATGATCGAAAGTAGTTTCATGAGCGCATCTACGTCCAGCGTGCGTCGGATCGCCGTCATTGGCGGCGGCTTTTCAGGCCTCGCCGCCGCTCATCGGCTCCGGGAACTTGCTCCCGATGCCGAAGTGGTGCTGCTGGAGCAGTCGGACCGCGTCGGGGGAGTGGTTCGAACGGAAGAAGCGGATGGCTTCCTGTTCGAACACGGCGCCGACATGTTCACGACGAAGGAACCCTGGGCGCTCGGGGTCTGCCGTCGCATCGGGTTCGATGGCGAGCTGATCAATACCAATGCCCAACATGCCCGGGCCTTCGTGGTAAGGCGGGGACGCTTGTATCCGGTACCCGAGGGTTTCACGCTGATGACGCCGGGCCGTATGTGGCCTATCGCGCGGTCGCCATTGTTGAGCCTGGCGGGCAAATTACGGATGGCCGGCGAGTACTTCGTACCGCCGCGGCAGGAAACGGAGGACGAGAGCCTGCAGCAGTTCGTTACCCGGCGTCTGGGCCGGGAAGCCTACGAACGGCTGGTCCAGCCGTTGATCGGGGGTATCTACACTGCCGATCCCACAAAACTGAGCATGCAGGCGGCACTTCCCCAATTCATTGAGATGGAGCGAAAGCACGGCAGTCTGATTCGCGCAATCCGAAGTACCAAGCGCGGGGCCGGCGCGCCCGTAGAAAAATCCGCCGGAGCCCGCTACGGCCTGTTCGTAACCCCTCGGCACGGCATGGAGTCCTTTCTGCAGGCGATCGCCCGGCGACTGCCGGATGGCATCGTCCACTTGGGCACGCCGGTCGAGTCGATTCACCGATGCGCGGATGGGCGGTGGGACGTCGCCGCACCTCGGCTGCCGAATTCAGGTCCCTTCGACGCCGTGTTGCTGGCGACTCCCGCGCATCATTCGGCCCGCCTCCTGCAAGAGACCTCGCCAGAGCTCGCCCAGGAACTGGCGGGTATTCCCTACGCAACCGCCGCCGTGGTCGTCGTCGGTGTACGCCGCGAGCAATTGCGGCACCCGCTGAACGGCTTCGGCGTCGTCGTACCACTGACCGAGAACCGCCGGGTCCTGGCCATCAGCCTGTCGAGCGTCAAATTCGCGGGGCGAGCCCCCGAGGGAAGTGTGCTGATGCGCATCTTCGTCGGTGGAGCCTGCCAGGAACACCTGGCCGAGTTACCCGAACCGGAGCTCGAGCAACTGGCTCTCGGGGAATTGCGGGATTTGCTCGGGCTTACGGGTACCCCCCAGCTCGTTCGCATCGTACGTTGGCGGCGCGCCATGCCGCAGTACCATGTGGGACATCTCGACCGGATGCGTCGCATCGAGCGACTGCTGGAGGGATTTCCCACCCTCGCGCTGGCGGGCAATGCCTACCGAGGCGTCGGCATCCCATTCTGTATCCGAGGGGGCGAATCCGCCGCTGAAAAGCTCGTGGGCACCTCCGATTGGCGCGACTCCCAGGCCGCAACCCATTCCCGCCAGTAGATCGGCGATCGGTCGAGCAGTACCTGCTGCCGTTCGTTGTCCGTCAGCACCTGGATCTCGGCCGGCGGCGGCGTGATGTTCTCCGCAGCTCCCGTGTCGCGCAACTGAACGAGTGTGGGAGCCTTGTCGTCACGCTCTTTCCACACCAGCAGACCGTCCGTATTCATGTCGAACCACCACCAGTTCGTGCCGCCCAGGCCTTCCAGCAACTGGCGCCATTCAAAGTCGACGCCGGCGTACTTGAACAGGCCACTCAGCGCGACCAGGAACGACCGCTGCCGGTCCGCCGGCTGCGCTTCGAGCCAGTCTCGCCGATCGAGCGAACC
>JBFWYF010000801.1:0-3921 GCA_050186685.1 Pirellulaceae bacterium | reverse complement strand
GCGTTTCGTTGGTCGGTGGCACACGAGACGGCATAGCCCCGATAGCGCAGGATCCCGGCCAACAGTTCCCTTTCATTGGAAGCGGGCGAGACGATCAGTACCTTGGCTTGGCGCCGGACCGCGCGGACCGCGCGGGGCACCGGCCGCCGCAGAACATGGTTCTCATCCAGCCGCTTCAGGGAATCCTGGACGATCTGGAATGTCTCGTCCGCTTCGGCCAGCATCCCCAACCGCATCTGTTCCCGGTAGAGATGAAGGCCGACGCCGATGGCATGGAGTTCATTCCGGATGTCATGGCGGATCTTACGCGGTAACCGCAGCAGGTCGCGCCGCAGCTCCTCGGCACGCCCCGCTTCGTCCGGATACGATTCGTTCCGCACGACCTGAATATGCAGCGGGGCGTCGACGCCAATCTTGGCGCTGCCCGACTGAATCCGGATGAAATGAATGGTGATGCCCACATCGGGAAATGACAGATGTTCGTTGGTGCGTCGGGTCAGGACCAGCATGCGTTCGTCCTTTATGGGGTGCGCGCACAACACGCGTACGTCATGAAACGTCACTCGGTAAAACTCCAAGCTCAATTCGGGGTCGGCACGGCCGTGGCCCGCGCGCGGGTCGTCGGCCAGTCCGTGATGGCGACGACAAGTTCCGTGGGATCCAGCGGTTTGACCAGGTGCAGATCGAATCCGGCCGCCAGTGCCTGCTCCCGGTCGCTTTCGCGCCCATAGCCGGTGACCGCCACCAGCAGGCATTCGCGATAGGCCGGCTTGCTGCGGATTATCCGGGCCAGATCAAATCCGTTTACGTCGGGCAATCCGACGTCGATCAGCGCAATCTCGGGCTCGAACTCGATGAACTTCTCGAGTCCCTGCTGTCCGTCGCCCGCGGCCGAGACGATGAAACCCTTGAGTTCCATCGAGCGCGCCAGCATGCGGCGAATGCCATCGTTGTCTTCCACGATCAGCAGCTTGCGGCGCGTGTTGGCGATTACCCGCATCTCGGCGGGGCGTTGCGGCCGCTTGCTGGTCAGGCGCAACCGCACAAGGAACTCGCTGCCGTGGCCATTTCCCTCGCTGCGCGCCACAATGGTTCCTTCGTGAGCCTCGACGATCATGCGCACCAGCGGCAGCCCCAGCCCCATGCCGCCCTGCGAGCGGTCCAGGGTCTGCTCGGATTGCACGAAGGGTTCAAAGATCCGCTGCAACAGCGCCTCCGAAATGCCCTCCCCGTCGTCGCGGACGGTGATGACCGCGTCTTCTCCATCGCGAGCCAGTCGATAGTCGATGCGTCCTCCCTCTGGCGTGTACTTGCACGCGTTGACGAGCAAGTTCACCTGAGCCTGCTGCAGCCGTCCCACATCCCCTTCCACATACAACGGTTCTTCGGACAACAGCACGTGCAGTTGCTGGCGCTTGTCGTCCACCATGTGCTGAACACAGTCCACGACGTCCATTGTAAGCGAGTTCAGGTCTACGACCTCCAGGTGGAGACTGATCTTGTCGTGCGTAAAACGGGAGACATCGAGCAGGTCGTCCAACAGCCGCGCAACATGCTGCACATTGTGTTCGATGACTTCGCGTGCTTCGCAGTCGACATCCGGGCCGATGTTCTCTTCCTTCAACAAACTGGTCGCATTCAGCACGGCGGCGAGCGGGTTACGGAGTTCGTGGGACAGCATGGCGAGAAACTGATCGCGATGGCGGACGGCGGCGAGCACCTCTTCGGCCGCCCGCTTCCGATCCGTGATGTCGCGCACGATGACGGACATCCCGACGACGTTTCCGATCTCGCCACGAATGGGCGACATGGTCAGCGACACGTCGATGCGATGCCCATCACGGCAGACACGGATCGCCTCCACGTGGTCGACCGACAGGCCTTGAGCGATGCGCCGCAGGTAGTCTTCCGCCTCGCGATCTCCCTCGGCGCACAGCAGGGAAGCATTCCGGCCTACGATCTCCTCCGCAGGATAACCAAACAGCCGTTCGGCTCCCCGATTCCATGTCGTGACCGTACCATCCAGTGCGATGCGCAGGATCGCATCGTCGGAGTGCTCGACGATCTCGGACATTTCCGCCAGACGTTTTTCGACTCGCTTCAGCGACGAAATGTCGATCAGGGTGATCACGACACCGTCGATGCGGTTTCCCGCGACGTACGGCCAGATGCGGAGCAAAAACCAACACTCGTGCCGATCCCGCACTTCGCGCTCGAACGGGGCGCCTTGCTCGAGCACCTGGCGGATTTCACTTAACAGATCTTCATCCACAATGTTGTACGTGAACGTATCGATTCGGCGTCCGACATCCTGCGAGATGAAGTTGAATGCCTTGCCCACCCCCGGCGTGAACCGGCGAATCCGCAGTTCGGCGTCGAGAAAAATCGTGTGCACGTTCGTACTGTTCAACAAGTTGTCGATGTCGTTGGTCAGTTCCGTCAGCTCATCAATCTTGCGCTGATGCTCGGCATTGACGGTATAGAGTTCCTCGTTGACGCTGTGCAGTTCTTCGTTTGTGCTCTGCAGTTCCTCGTTGGAAGCCACCAACTGCTCATTGGCCGATTGCAGTTCCTCATTGGTCGCCTGCAGTTCCTCAATTGTGGCCTGCAAACTGTCGCGCGTCTGGGCCAGCTCGCGCTCGAGGCAATCGATCTCGTCGCTCGTATGATTCCGTGCATCGACGACGTCGACCGGTGCCTGCGGCAGCGCTGGTTGCGACTCAAACGTGACCAGGATTCGATGCCCGCAAGCCGGATTCGTGCTGTTGCGCACGACGAGATTCAGCGCCTCCTGCCCCTCGGGACCGTGCAACCGGATTCCGGCATATACGACGGGCTTTCCGTCCCGTTCGAGCCGGCGGAGCGCCGAGGAAAGATGAGGCCGGACATCGGGGTGGACGAGGTCCAGGACGTCGGTCGAGGGTCGGCCATCGCGCAGCTGCATGTATCGGCTCGCCCCGCTGAACGCGTGCAACAACTCGCGTTTAGGTCCGATCAGCAAGCCGGGCGGCATGAACGTCTCGAGCAGCCAATCGTACGTCGACAGCAGTTCTCGCGCCGGCACCACGTAGGACAACAGGGGCGCCGGGGGCGCCGCGGGAGGCATCGAAACGGCCGGCACGCTCACCGGAAGCCGCATGTTGGCCGGCAGAGGCATGTCCCGCCGCTTGCGGAAGATCCGCGCTCGTTCATCGATGGTCTCAAATTCCTCGCTCAGCTCACCCGTCGATTCACTGGGCCCCAGGCACAGAACCGCGTCCCGCTTCATGGCAAAGTGGAACAGCGACAACACTCGACGTTGGGCCTGCGGCGTCAGATAGATCATCACATTCCGGCACGTGATCAGGTCGAGCTTGGTGAAGGGGGCGTCCTTGGCGACGTTATGCGTGACGAACACAACCATCCGCCGCAGTTCGGGAATAATATGAAAACCGTCGGCTTGGCGGACAAAGCAGCGAGCGACACGCTCCGGGCTGACTCCCGCCAGGCTCTCGGACGGGTAGATCCCGCGACTGGCCGCATACAACGATTCACGGTGCACGTCGGACGCGAACACCTTGATCGGGCGCGACTTGCCCACGGATGTCAGATACTCGGACAACAGAATCGCGATGGAGTAAGCTTCTTCGCCCGTGGCTGTTCCGACGACCCAAGCGCGGAACTCTTCGGCGTCGTCCAGCCGGCCCATTAACTGAGGCAGCACATCCCGTTCGATCCGCCCAAAAACATCCCCGTCGCGGAAGAAGCTGGTGACGCCGATCAGCAGGTCCTTGTACAACCGCTCGACCTCGTCGGCATCGTTAATCAGCATCCGGGCGTAGGTCTCCAGGTCGGAAATGCCCGTGAGCATGATCCGCCGCTGAATGCGGCGGCTGATGGTTGTCGTCTTATAGTCCGAAAAATCGACCCCGCAGTGGTTCT
>JBFWYF010000800.1:0-3934 GCA_050186685.1 Pirellulaceae bacterium | reverse complement strand
GGTCTTCCTGAATCACTTCCGTTCCCGTGATGTCGGCCGGCATCAGGTCGGGCGTGAATTGGATGCGATTGAACGACAGCCCCAGCGTACTTGCGAGCGTCCGCACCATCAGCGTCTTGGCGAGACCCGGCACGCCGACCAGCAGGCAATGCCCCCCCGCGAGTAGCGAGATCACCAGCTCCTCGACGACGCGCTCCTGGCCGACGATGACCTTCGAGAGCTCGCCCGTGATTCGCCCATAGGCCGTCCGCAACCGCTCGACCGAGGCGAGGTCTCCCTGTTCGAGGTCCGCGTTGCCAGTATTCACGTGGGAAGGCCTCCCGTCGGAGCGGTGGAGTCGGATTGGTCCCCTGTATTCTAGGCGGCCGGCGCGTCGGCGTCACGCGGCGTGAAGTTTGGTTCCGCGTGGGCTCATGATCTCCGAAATTCGATGTTTCCCGGCTTCAGGTCATTCAATGTAATGCCGTGCTTCCGAAATACGGCCATAATCGAGCAGACGGTGTCCCAGCGATCGGTGCCGAATTGTTCAATCTTCTCCGCCTCCCATTCCGCCCAGATGTCTTCGTCAAATGGGGGTTGCTTGTCGAGATAGGCACCCGCGAAGTCGAGTACAAAGGGCGGCGATACTGTCCTGCCTCCGCTGGAAATGGAATTGTCGCCCGGTTGGGTTAGCATAAACCTGACCGGAGGTCCGTTCCATGTCCCGCACACGCAGAAACTTTACCGCAGAGCAGAAGGCCCAGATCGTCCGCAGGCATTTGAGCAACAAAGAACCTGTCTCGGCCCTCGCGGACGAGTTCGGCCTGCAGCCCACTCAGATCCACACTTGGGTCAATCAGGTCCTCGCTCAGGCCGAAAAAGCCTTCGAGCGAGCGGCCTCCAACGGACGTGCTGAGAACGCCAAGGACCGTAAAATCGAGGCGCTGCAGTCCAAGCTCACGCAGAAGAACGAAGTCATTGCCGAGCTCATGGAGGACAACCTCCGCACAAAAAAAGAGCTTGGGGAGATCTGAGCGGCCGCTGGGTTCCGCACGATACGCGCGACGAGATCGTCGACTACATCGGCAAATGGACCGGACGCACGGAGATCCCCGCCAAACGACTCCTCGGCTGGCTCGAACTGGGAACCAGCAAGTTCCACGACTGGAAGAAACGCTACGGCAAGATTGAGGAGCACAACGGAAAGATCCCCCGCGACTTCTGGCTGGAAGACTGGGAACGCCAGGCGATCCTCGACTTCCACGACCGACATCCCCTGGAAGGCTACCGGAGGCTCACCTTCATGATGCTCGACGACGACGTGGTGGCGGTCAGCCCCGCCAGCGTGTATCGCGTGCTCAAGGCCGCCGGGCGCCTCGATCGCAAATGGCAGAAGCCCTCGCAGAAGGGAACGGGATTCGTGCAGCCGCTTCAGCCGCACGAGCACTGGCACGTCGATATCTCGTACATCAACGTGCAAGGGACGTTTTACTATCTCACGAGCCTGCTGGACGGCGCCAGCCGCTTCCTCGTGCACTGGGAACTCAGGGAAAGCATGACCGAACGGGACGTGGAAACGATCGTGCAGCGGGCGCTGGAGAAACACCCGGGCCAGAAGCCGCGGATCATCAGCGACAACGGCCCGCAGTTCATCGCCCGGGACTTCCGCGAGTTCATCCGCATCGTGGGAATCACGCACGTGCGCACGAGTCCTTACTACCCGCAATCCAACGGCAAGCTCGAACGCTGGCACGGCTCGCTGAAGCGGGAATGCATTCGCCCGACGTGCCCCGCCTCGCTGGAGGAAGCGAAAAGCAGAGTCGCCCTGTTCGTCGAGCACTACAACCACGTCCGCCTGCACTCGGCCATCGGCTACATCACGCCGGCCGACAAGCTGAACGGACTCGAAGACGTGATCTTCGCCGAACGGGACCGCAAGCTGGAGGCAGCGCGCACACGACGACAACAGGCGCGGCAAGCGGCCAAGGATCTTGTCTTATGAACCCCACCGTGGCAGAATCACCATCGACCTGGACGGAGGATACGGCTCTGCTGAGGAGCAACCGGAGCGCCGCTCCAGGGGCTGAGACTGGAGACGGGGCTCGGCATTCCGCCGCGCCCCGCTCCGCTCTTGCACACCGTCTCCAGGATCAGCATCCATGCGCAAAACCTTCGCGGCAGGAAGCCGCGAAATCTTCGACACGACGTCCTTCTCAACTCGCTAACGCCGACCGGCAAGAATTCCGTTTCCCGCTGAACCAGGACAATACGATGCTCATTTCAATGACCCAGTGTTCATCGCTCCAATGCAATAGTTTGGGAATGTGGAATCCTTCCACTGATTTCAATTCGCGGTCGCGTATCCGAAAATAGACGTTTCGTTCGTTCTCGTACAACTCCCCATGACGATAGACCTTAATTGCCGATCTCGTCGTAGTGGAATAGACTAAACCCTCATTGCCCGAGCCGAGCACTTCTCCGAGTACGCGATTGTGCTCCTTGACGTATCCGAACAAACGCTCTAGTGAAGGGTGGTGCCAAGATGGAACGTCGGCCAGTTGTGGGGTATTCATCCGAGGTCCAATTGTCGTTGGAAATGAACGGTCGCACATACGAATTGGCTGAAATCGGACCAGAATTCGCAACGCTTCAAGAGCCGATCGAGTTGCCACCTGGGGTCGGAGTGATCGTGATGCGTTTGGATGGCGGCGAGGAGCACCGCTGGCCCGTCGCGCTTCCGCACGGCGCCGTCCCATTCGACGCAACGATCGCAACAGTGGACCGCTAATTTTTATACTGTTTCCGCCTTTCGATCGCATCTTTGGCATTGCCTTCACCCTTCAGCAATAGACAAGCCGCCATCGATGCGTCTAAGATGGCGGAGTCTATGGCGTCTCGCAGAATTGATCCGCGCTGACGCACCTTTGCCGGACCGGGGGCCGAACCATGCTCACCATGCT
Source organism: Pirellulaceae bacterium (assembly GCA_050186685.1). Lineage (GTDB taxonomy): Bacteria > Planctomycetota > Planctomycetia > Pirellulales > Pirellulaceae > CAZFLF01. Next base: position 995 of record JBFWYF010000800.1, on the reverse strand, counting down.
GGGCAGCCGCAGGCGGTGTTGCGACGGCATCACCCGCCGCGAAACGCTCAAGGCCGGCGCGCTCACCGCGCTCGGCGGATTCGGCTTGCCGCAGCTCTTGCAGGCGGCTGAAGACAGTCCGCATCGTCGCGGCAAGGCCAAGAACGTCATCGTCCTCTACCTGCTCGGCGGCGCGCCGACGCAGGACATGTACGACCTCAAACCCGAGGCCCCCACCGAAATTCGGGGCGAGTTCAAGCCGATTGCCACTTCGGCCCCCGGCATCGAAATCTGCGAGCTGCTTCCCGAATCCGCCAAGTGGATGCACAAAAGCGCGCTTGTGCGCAGCGTCAATCACGACGGCGGCTGCCACAACACGCTTCCCAGCTATACCGGCTTCGAACGCAAGCTCGACAATATCGTCAGCACCAAGGACTCCTACCCGCCGAGCATGGGCTCGGTCTGCGAGTACCTGAACCCGCACGGCAGCCGAATTCCCGCGTACGTCTACATGCCCTGCTACCTCGGCTGGGGCCAGTCGATCCGCCGTCCCGGTCCGTACGCGGGCTTCCTCGGCAAGCAGTACGATCCGCTGTTCACCGAATGCGAACCCTACGTCGACAAGCCGCCGGACACGCCGTATCACGCGCAGGTGCTCCGCGGCGTGCCGCGAATTCCGAACAGCTTGCTTCAGGACGGGATGACGATCGACCGCATGAACCAGCGGCGCTCGCTCGTGTCGCAGATCGACGAGCAACTGTTCGAGAACGACCGCTCACCCAAGCTGACGTCGTTCAACAAGCATTCACAGCGCGCGTGGAGCATTCTCACGTCGTCCGAAGTCCGTGAAGCGTTCGACCTCGAGCGGGAAGATCCGAAAGTCCGCGAACGCTACGGCGATTCGCTATTCGGCTCGTGCGCTCTCATCGGCCGCCGGCTCGTCGAGGCGGGCGTGCGGTTCGTCAACGTCACCTGGGACTGTTACTGGGAACGGCTCAAGCTGCAGTTCGAATGCT
>JBFWYF010000799.1:0-3940 GCA_050186685.1 Pirellulaceae bacterium | reverse complement strand
CTCGGCGTTCCCGCTGGTAGGATGCTACCTTCAACGGTTGTCGGTGGCCGCGTTGTACCCGAGCCGTGGCGACCCACCACTCCCGCGGATCTGAACCGATTTCAACGTGAGTTTGGCCAACGGTCACTTCAAGTCATCACCCACTTGCCTTCGACGCTCCTCCCGCTGGGCCATCGAGCCGTCGTCGGCAATCTCCCGATTTTCGTACAACTGGGCCTGGTCAAGGAACTGAGAGCGGTACTCCAAGCTGCGGACCAGGAACTCCGGCAGGCCATTCGAGCTCAGGTGCGGCGGCTCATAAAGTTGCTGGGACAATCGGAAGATCGGCGAGCCGGTACGCAGTCAACCGCGACACTGCCGGAGCTTCGCCGCTGGGAAGAAGATTTGCGGCCATTGGACCTAGCGGGGCACGTACAGGAGCTGACTTCGCTGGATTATTGGGATGTGACGAGAGGCGAGCGCCTCAGGGGAGAACCGCAGGCACGATCCCCCTACGCCCGGCTCGCCTCGGAAGTCCTCGGTGAACCGGAAATAGTGCACCAGCTCGAAGGCTGGTTCGAGTCGGACAGCGCACGATCTGCCTTCAACTTTGCCGTCGCACTTGGCGAGGCGGACGAAGCCGATGCTCTGGCGCCGACCGTGGCCTCCTGGCTGGAGGGGGGCCGATGCCGCGCCGTTGTAACGGGCTATCTTCGCGGGGTCAATTCCCGCCACGGTACTCTGCCTGTTGATTGGGGCCAACGACTCGAGCAAGCGGTAAAAGATCATTCCGAATACGCTGCGCATGTGACCGCCAATAGCGATCTGTCTCAGTCTGGTTTCCAGAGGATTATGCGGCTAGTTGAATCCGGCGCTTTGCAACCCAGCCTCCTCAAGGTCTTCACCTCCCCAAACTGGGAACCGCATATCGGCCTTCGGGAACAATTACAACTGTTTGAACTTCTACTGCGATTCCAAGACCCTCACATTCCGCGAGTCGCGGATTCAATTTCTCTGAATTTTGCCGACCGGCGGTAGCTGGCGGCGAGCATGTTGGTCGGACGGCCCATTCGACTCCCAGGGGCAGTGGCCCGGGTCGCCTCAGCGTGTGACGGCTCGCAGCACTGGGCCGCTGGCCCTTGCCCGATGCTGCGTGCGCCCAGCTCTGGATGCGCGCCGCGCCGCAGGCACATCGCGCGCACGCCGGTCGCATTCTGCGGGTGTCGCGCGCGGCAGGCAACTGTCCAGCTCAGCCTATAAGAATGGCGGCGGCGACTTGCGGCGAGAGCCATCGACGTAAGTCGAGTCCGACTCAACTTGCGTCCCAGGCCCGCGACGTAACTTTTCGGGAGATTTTTTTCCGCCTTGCTCCTCCCCCACGCGGCGCGAATCGTTGCCGCGACGGCGCGGGCGGGTGGCCGCCGAAGCGGCACACGGCGCCCCGCAAGGAGGATGACATGGATGGTTCGCGCCACGAGCGGCGCCGCTCGCACCGCCAGAATCCCACCCCCGATCTCCCCGTGGGAACGTTGGCGAATGCCGACGGAGTACGACTCCGCACGTTTCATGTCGGCGCCGTACCCCTCGTCAATCACTACCTCGAGCGGTTGCAACTGGCCCGACTGCTGCGGCAGTATCTCCCGGCCGACGATGTACGGCAGACCATTCCCACCGAGCGGATCGTGCTGCTCCTGGTGCGCAACGTCCTGCTCTCGCGCGAGCCGCTGTACGGCATTCCCGAGTGGGCCGCCCGCCATGCGCCGGATCTGTTCGACCTCTTCGAGCCGCAAGTCGCCGAGCTGCGCGACGATCGCCTGGGCAGCTGCCTGGCCCGGCTGTTCCACGGCACCACACCCGAGCTGCTGCTGGCCATCGTCCGCCACGCGATCGACGAATTCGGCGTGTCGCTCGACGAACTGCACAACGATTCCACCTCCGTCTCGTTCTTTGGCCTGTACGCCGGCGCCCGCCAGCCGATCCACAAACGGGGGCGGCTGCAACCGGCCATCACCTGGGGCCACAGCAAAGATCATCGCCCCGATCTGAAACAACTGCTGTTCACCTTGACGCTGGCCAACGACGGCGGGGTGCCGCTCTGCTTTCATGTCGATTGCGGGAACACCAACGATGATGCCACGCACCGCCGGTCGTGGGATCTGCTGGCCCAACTGGCGGCTACCCCCGACTTTCTCTACGTCGCCGACTGCAAACTGGCCAGTCGCGAGAACCTGCGGCACATCGCTGCTCGCGGGGGACGGTTCCTGACCGTTCTCCCTGCCACACGCCGCGAGGATGCCGAGTTCCGTCAGCGCCTGCGGCGAGAGCCGCAGAGTGTGGTCTGGCTGCCGTGTTGGATCCGCATCGAGGAACCCGATGATCCTGTGCGGCCGGTCCCGCCCGAGGACGATCCCAGCGACGTCCTCCGGGTCTGCACCCAGGAGGAACTCACGGACGACGGGTTCCGGCTGCTGTGGTTCCACTCCCAGCGCAAGGCCGCACTGGATGAGGCGGCCCGCGGCGAACGTTGTCGACGGGCGATGCAGGAACTGCGCGACTTGCAGCGGCGGCTGACCTCCCCCCGCACCCGCTTCCGCGAACGGTCCGCCGTCGAACGCGCCGTGCAGGAGATCCTTACTGCCCGGCAAGTCGCAGGCCTGTTGCAGGTGGAGATCCTCGAACGGTCCGAAGAAACCTTCCGCAAAGAAGGACGTGGGCGCCCCAGTCCCCACTCGACGTATCGACGCGAGGTCCGGCAGCGATGGGATGTGACCTGGCAGGTCGATGATGCCTCCTGGCGGGCCGCGCAGTTCGACGACGGCGTGTTCCCGTTGCTGACCAACGATCGGAATCTCACACCGCGCGAACTCCTGGAAGCCTACAAGCGACAGCCCAAGATCGAGAAACGGTTCACGCAGCTGAAGTCGCACCTGGACGTGGCCCCGGTATTCCTCAAGTCACCGGAACGGATCGTGGGGCTGTTCACGATTTACTTCCTCGCGTTGCTGGTCTACGCGCTGATCGAGCGGGAACTGCGCAGCGCCCTGGCCCAAGCGGCCGCCCGCGCAGCGCCGGGCGACCGGCGGTGGGAGGGGGCGGTGGAAGTCTATCCCGAAGGGCGCCGTACCCGGCGTCCCACGGCCCGTCATATCCTCGACCTGCTGGAACACGTGCGCCGCTACCACCTGTTGCAGCCTGAACAGGCCGAGGACGACGAGCCGTTGCTGTTGCACGACAACCTGACGCCGGCCCAACAACGTTTGCTGACACTCCTGGGAATCAACCCCGACCACTACGGACGATAAACCCTGCCCCCTACCCTTCCCGGATTCCCCACACCCCCGGGAAATTCGAAGAAATGGCTTTCGCGACTCGCGGAATGTGAGAATCACCGCTGCGCCTACCGCAAGGATGCGGTCAAGTACCTGCTGGAAAATCACTTCCATCCCCACCGACGACCGTTGCGGCGGTGTCAGCCGCGGGATCAGCTTAACCAGATCGCGAATTTGTGCCGCTACAACGGGCTGCCGATGGAGATGCGGGAAGACTATTTTGATCGCGTCGCCAAAAGTTATTTCACGACCATCCAGCGACCTGCGCCCGAGTGAACCGTGACGACCGAACCTCTCGTCGATGGACCTGGCTGCCCCACTGGCCCCGAAGCGCTCGCCGTCCCCGGAATCGCTCGCTCGGGCGGCGACGGAGCGCATGCGGACGCCAGGGCCCCTGCGCCTGCGCCTGCGCCGCGCGAGATCATCCCCGGCTATCGCATGGTGGCGCCGATTGGGGCCGGAGGCTACGGGGAAGTCTGGCGTGTCGAAGCGCCGGGCGGCCTCGCCAAGGCAGCCAAGATTGTCTTTGGCCACTCGGACGAGAAGCGAGCCGCCGACGAGTCGAAAGCGCTGTGGCGCATCAAGGACGTGCGTCATCCGTTTCTCCTGTCCCTGGAACGGATCGAGGTCGT
>JBFWYF010000798.1:0-3942 GCA_050186685.1 Pirellulaceae bacterium | reverse complement strand
ATCCTGGCTCATCTAATGGGACAGTTGCTTCCGCCATCCTCCGACAGGCGGCCACTTGCAGCCGCCACCGAGATGAATGAAAAGTGCACTGACACCTGCCGCGCTGTCGGCGGAACACGTGCCTGTGCCATACAACTATAGTGAATCTTTGCCGGCGGGGGGTAGCGAAAGTTGGCAGCGAATTCGCAAGTCCCATATAGGACTCGACTTGCGAGCGAGCTATTTTCCCAGCATTTCCAGCTCCCAGCACCAATAAGCGACCGGCATCGCTAAGAGCAGGGAGTCCATCACGTCCAGCAGCCCGCCCAGACCCGGCAGCCAACTGCTCGAGTCCTTCTGACGCGCTGCCCGCTTGAGAAGCGATTCCGCCAGGTCGCCCAACAAGCCCATCGCCGCCAGGCTTACCCCGTACGCAGCCACTCCTGGCCAAGACGGCGCGAAAGCCTTATCGCCCGTCAACCACGGGACCAGGAAGTAGAAGAAGACCCACGACGCCAGCGCCGCCGACACGAGTCCCCCCGCCGCACCCTCGACCGTCTTCCCCGGGCTGAGTTGCGGCGACAGTTTCCTGCGCCCCCACGCTTTCCCCACGAAGTAGGCGCCCGTGTCGGACCATTTAATGATCCACACCACCGACAACAGAGCCGCCATGCCCCAGGCATTGCCATGCATTTGCCGCAGCAGCGCGGCGAAACTGAACCCCAACCCCACATACATGGTCGTGAAGACCACCGACGCCAGATCCGTGATCGCCGATGTAGCCCCCTCAAACCGCCGCATCTCCGCAGCAAACGCCACCGCGGTCGCTAACACACTGGCTGCCAAGACCAGCGCCTGCCCCTCAAGCAACGTTACTCCTGTCGAAGCCCCGAGTCGCGTTCCCATTGGGACACAAGCCGATAGAAATAACAGCGACACGCCCACATAGGCCGCCCATCCCACGGGCCGGGCCCCCGTCGCACGAACCAGCGTCAGGACCTCAGCCGTCACCATCGATGCGACCGCCCAGCCCGGCATGACCAACCAGACGCCGGGAGCACCCCCATTCCAGCAGAAATCCACGACCAGCAACGCGATCAAGGGCGTCAGCATCGCGGCTGCGGCCATCAGTCGCCAGCGCAACACGGTTCATCCGTCTCCCCGGCCTGAGCCGTACTTGCGGTGACCTGGCAGACGGTCCCCGGGCGCTGCCGGGCGACCAGCATCCCAGACCGACTCACGCATTCAGGCCTCCGAAGCGACGGTCGCGGTGAGCGAAATCGCGAATGGCCTGATGCAGGTCGTGAATCTGAAATTCGGGCCAGCACAGCTGAGTGACCCACAGTTCGGCATAGCTGATCTGCCACAGCAGAAAGTTGCTGATCCGCATCTCTCCCGCAGTGCGGATCAGCAAGTCGGGATCGGGCATTCCCGCGGTATACAGACTCTCCGACAGGACCTCCTCGGTAATCTGCTCGGGAACCAGTTGTCCGGCCTGGACCTCGCGGGCAATCCGGCGCACCGCATCGACCATCTCGGCCCGCCCCCCGTAATTGATCGCCAGGCACAGGCGCGTCCCCGTATTCGAGGCGCTCAACTGCATCGTCTTGTCCATTTCACGAAGGACGTTGTCCGGGATCCCATCGCGTCTGCCAATGATGCGGACCACGATATTCTGCTCCATGATCGTGCCGCGCTCCTCGATCATGTACTGCTCGAGCAGGTGCATGAGGAAGTCCAGCTCGTGGCGTGGCCTTTTCCAATTCTCGCTGGAGAGGCAGTACAACGTCAGCTGGTCGATATGCAGCCGAGCACACTCCTCGACCGTCCGTCGCACGCTGGCGACGCCGCGCCGATGCCCCTCAATCCGCGGCAGGTTACGCTGCTGCGCCCAGCGGCCGTTGCCGTCCATGATGATGGCAATATGGCGCGGGCGGCGCTCGGCCGGCACATCCAGACGATCCAGATCGGGGGCCATGGCTGGTGTCATCAATGGAAAATCGTCTGCTCGCGGTCCGGCCCCACCGAAATCACTTCCACCGGCCGCCCGACCAACTCAGCCAGCCGGTCCAGGAAGCGCAACGCTCCGGCGGGCAGATCCTGCCGGCGCCGCGCGCCCGTGACGTCTTTCTCCCACCCGGGCAGCGTTTCATAGACCGGTTGTGCTCGCCGCAGATCCTCGACATGGCTGGGAAAATAATTGACTCGCTCGCCGTCGAGCTCGTAGGCGACACCGATCCGCACCTCGGGCAACTGGCTGAGAACGTCCAGCATCATCACGGACAGGCAGTCCACACCGCTCAGCCGCGCCGCGTAGCGCACGGCCACCGCGTCGAACCAGCCGCATCGCCGCGGGCGCCCCGTCGTCGTGCCGTACTCGCGCCCCAGCTCCCGGATCCGCTGACCCGTCGGATTATCTTGCTCCGTGGGAAAGGGCCCACCTCCCACGCGCGTCGAATAGCACTTGACCACGCCGATGGACTTGCTGATGAACCGGGGCGGCACGCCCGCACCTGCGGAAACGCCCACTCCCGAGCTATTGCTGCTGGTCACGAACGGAAACGTACCGTGGTCCACGTCCAGCATCGCGCCTTGCGCGCCCTCGAACAGAATCCGCTTGTCGGCGTCGACGGCATCGAGCAAGAAACGCGTCGTGTCCGTGACGTGCCGCTCCAGCCGTCGTGCGTATTCCTGATACTCCTCGAAGATGGCCCCGGCCTGCAGCGATTCCGCGACATCTCCTTCCCAGCCCGCCAGCGAACGGCGTTTGAACGCCACAATCTCTTCAATCCGCTCGCGAAAATTCGGGCGATACATGTCGCCCAGCCGCACGGCATGCGTCCGTCCAACCTTGTCGCGATAACAGGGCCCAATCCCACGCAACGTCGTCCCGATACTCTCGCCGCCTACCGGCATGCCGTTCAACACGCGGTCTTCGGCCACGTGCCACGGACACACCACGTGCGCCCGATCGCTCAACAGGAGGTTATCGTCCACGCGGATCCCTCGGCCCAGCAGCCCGTCGATCTCCTTCAGAATTGTGGCCGGATTGATGACCACTCCGGGCGAGACGATGTTCATCACGCCCGCGTTCAAGATGCCGCTGGGGATATGGTGCAGCTTGTACGTTTGCCCACCCACCACGACGGTGTGACCGGCATTCGCGCCCCCCAGATACCGCACCACGATTTCGTATTGAGCCGTCAGCAAGTCAACCAGCTTGCCCTTCGCCTCGTCGCCCCACTGCAGTCCAATAACACAAGTTCCCGGCACAGATGCCTCCACTCACGTGATCCGTCGCGATGAGCCCCCGGTGACCAAGTGGACACTGCGGCTCACGCGGTGTCCCTCGCGATCATCGCCTGGCCGCAGCGCATACCCTTAGCCGCTCTCCCGCTACCGCGGAGAGGACCAGGGGCCGGCCGCAGCGTAAACTCAAATCGCCCAGTCTATTAACGAGCCGGGGCCGCGGTCAATAAGCTGGCGCACACCAACTCCTCGTCGTTCCGCGCGAACACGTGCCCATTCGCAAACGCCGGATGCGACCAGCACACGCCCCCGCGCTGCCCTAACTGCACTTGCGTCGGCTGGAGCAGGCGAGCCCGGCTGATCTCGCGGAAACCTTCCGGCGATAGCTGGCCAATCAGCAACTCGCCCCGCTCGTTGAACATCCAGACGCGGTCCCCGTTAAGCACGAAATGAATCGTGCTCCAACGGCTCTTCGGCACTGCCGTCAAGTCTTCCCACACACGGTGACCGTCCCGGGCATCCAGACACCGTAGCTCGCCATAACTGTCGACGCCGTACACGTAATCTCCCAGAAACAGTGGCGTGCTGATAATGGAATGCAGGGCATCCGTCTTGATCTCGCTCGCTCCTACCCGGCGCCAGACCGGCTCCACTCCCAGCTGGTCTTGGCGCAGCCGCAGCATGGCCGAACCGTCGTAGAACGACGTCACAAAG
>JBFWYF010000797.1:0-3945 GCA_050186685.1 Pirellulaceae bacterium | reverse complement strand
CCTGGTAGAAACCCTCCACGCCCGTGCGGTGCGGATAGAGTCCCGACCACATGACGTTGCGGGAAGGCATACAGTTGCCCACTACCACGTGGGCCCGATGGAGCCGCATCCCTTGTTGGCACAGCCGGTCGATGTGCGGTGACGTATCCGCGAGGCGGCAGCCGAAAGCTCCCAGCGAATCGGCGCTCATGTCGTCGACCGTGATGATCAACACGTTGCGTCTTGTCGGAGACGCACCTTGAGCCGCCAAGGTCCGCTCGGGGAGAGCGTCGGCGCCGATCAGGGCAACGAACAGTACCCACAGCCGCGTGCGTGGCATGGCGGATTCCTTAATGGTCTTTCAGTAGTCGCGGAACGGGCCTCGAGGCGGACTGGCATCCATTTCCTGGCGCCAGGCCGCAAACCGTTCCTTCACCTTCTGGAGGATCTCGGGCCGGCTCGCGGACAGGTCCTGCTTCTCGCCCAGGTCGGTACTCAGGTCGTACAAGCCGTTGCCGCGCGCGGATTCCAGCCATTTCCAATGGCCGACGCGAGCGGCCTTGTCGCCCCGGCGCTGCCAGAACATCTCTTGCCGTCGACTCGCCTGCTCGCCGCGCAGCACGGGAAGCATGTCGAAACCGTCGAGGTGGATTCCGTCGGGCACACGGCCACCCGCCGCGTTTACCAGGGTGGGCAGGATCTCGAGCGAGGTCAGGAACTCGTCGGTCACCTTGCCAGCCGGCAGCCGGCCGGGCCAACGCGCCACGAACGGCACCCGCAGGCCTCCTTCCCACATCGAGCTCTTGGCCCCCTTCAACGGAGCGTTCCCCCCGTTGCCGCTGCCGCCGTTGTCGGACAAGAACATCACGAGGGTATTGTCCGTCTGCCCGGCCGCTGCGACCGTCTCCATGACACGGCCGATCATCGCGTCCATACAGGTGACCGCTCCGAAATACCTGGCGAGCCGCTCATCGCGCACGAGTCCGCGGTACGGGGCCACATATTCCTCCGGTGCCTGGACTCCCGGCTTCTGGCCACCGTTGTCCTCGGCCAGCGTCGACGCGCCGTGGGGCGCGTTAAACGGCAGATACAGCAATACGGGGCGGTGCCCCAGATGTTCACGCAGAAAGTTCACGGCCTCACGGCCGAACAATTCGGTGGCATAGGTTCCCTGGTCCGCCTTTGTCCGCTCGTTGTTGCGGAACATCGAATGTATGCCGTATCGGGCATGCGTGTAATAGTCGATGCCGTTGTTCCCATGCCCATAGAAGTAGTCGAAACCGCGCTGTAACGGCAGATAACGGCGTGCCTGCCCCATGTCCCACTTGCCGATGACCGCTCCGACATAGCCGGCCGTGTGCAGCATGTCGCCAATTGTCACCTCGCGCGGATCGAGCCCCAGCGTCATTTCCGGCGAGACGGCGTACTCCTCCCAAGTGAAACGGTGGCCGTAGTTCACCAGGTCGTTGCGCACCATGTCGTACAGCCCGTTACGCTGGGGAAACCGCCCGGTCAGCAGGCTGCCGCGGGATGGCGTACACGCCGGCCAGGTTACGTAGAAGCTGGTCGCGCGCACGCCCTCCGCGGCCAGGCGGTCGAGATGCGGGGTCCGAATCGGCTTGGTCCCGATACAACCCAGGTCCGGATAACCCTGGTCGTCGCTGACAATCACGATGATATTCGGCTGGCCGGGCGCGGCGGCGGCAACCACCGCGGTTCCCAGCAGCATGGCCAGACTCAACAGTCGTATCGGGGACATGCGTTTGTTCCTCTCCGAAGTTTGCGCTCGGATGACCGATCCCGACCTTGCGATCGGCGACGATACTCCAGACCAGGCTCCGCCCGAAAACCCGCCCGACTGACCGCGAAGCGGTTCATCTAGTCCCCTCTCCGGTACTCCGGGAGAGGCTCAGGGTGAGGGATCGTACCTAGCCGCTCGTCGAGTTGATGCCGGGCACGGTCAACGGAAAGATCTCATTCGGGCTCATTTCCCGACGCAGGACTTCCTCCGCACGTCGGACAAGATCCGGATGGGATTCGACCACGTCGTTCTGTTCGCCTCGGTCGTGGCTCAAGTCATAGACTTCCCAGTTGCCTGGCGTCTTGGTTTTCAGCTTCTGTCGGACGAGTTTGTAGTCGCCGATCCGTACCGCCACCTGACCGCCATACTCGGGAAACACCCATACCATGGGCCGGCGTTCGCCCAGCGACTCGCGTTGGCCCAGCAACACGGGCCACAAGCTTTCGCCATCCAGTCCCGCAGGTCTGGCCATTCCGGACGCCTCGCACAGCGTGGGGAACCAGTCGGCAAAATAGCTGGGCGTTTCGTTGACGGACCCTGCGGGGATTCGGCCGGGCAGACGCGCGATCATCGGCACGCGAATGCCCCCCTCGTAGACGCTCCCCTTGTAGCCGCGTAAGCCCGCCGTGCTGTTGAAGAACTGAGGATCCGCACCCCCGACGTGAAACCGCGGATCGCCGCGGCCTTCGTGCGTGGTGCCATTGTCGCTGGAAAAAACAACCAGCGTCCGGTCGGCCACTCCAGCCTGGTCGAGTGCCTTGAGCACTCGGCCGACGCAGAGGTCCAGGTGGTGAATCATCGCGGCGTATCCCGCGCGCGGACGCGGATGCGGCAGATACCCGTTCAGGCCGCGATATTCCGCCTGGTCCCACTCACGCGGAAACAGCTCGACCAATTCCCGCGGCGGATGCATGGCCACGTGCGGTTCGATGAACGGCAGGTACAGCAGAAACGGCTGGGCCGCGTGCTCGGCAATGAACTTCTCGGCCTCGGCCACCATTCGATCCGGAGCATACTGCTGTCCCAGCCAATCTTCCAGTTTCACCTCGCCTTCCGGCTGACGCGCGTGGCCGGGAATCGCCTGCGCGTTGATCTGCACCGGCTCGCGGTTTCTCCACAAATGCGTGGGAAAATAGCTGTGGGCGACACCCTGGCAGTTGTACCCGAAGAACAAGTCGAAGCCCTTGCGATTCGGTTCGCCGGTACTGTCGACCGGGCCCAGCCCCCATTTGCCCATCGCGCCGGTGGCATATCCGGCCTGCTGAAACAGCTGCGGGAAGGTGACCGCCGAGGCGCTCAAGGGATACTGCCCTTCCGTGAACTGCGGCAGACGGGCCTTGGCCGGCAGATTGCCCCGCACTTCGGCATGGCCCAGGTGCTTGCCGGTCATCAGCACGCACCGCGAGGGCGCACACACCGGCGCCCCGCTGTAATGTTGCGTGAATCGAACGCCTGCCGCAGCCAACCGGTCGAGATGGGGCGTCGGGATCTTCTGCTGGCCGTAGCATCCCAGCTCGCCCCATCCCAAGTCATCCGCCAGCAAGAAGACGATATTCAGCTTCTCAGGCGACTTTTCGGGTTCGGCGCCCCACAGAAATGGAAACGGGCAGAATAAGGCGAACAATAGGACGACGCGCAGCATGCGATCCATGGCCCCGTGACTTCCTTTTAGGTTCGGCGGAGAAGATGCGTGACTTGGGCACGATCGTAGCATCCTGGGCCGTCTCCGGAAACCGGCTCCCGCGGTCCGAGACCCACGTGACCTCACCCTACCCTCTCCCCCCTCCCCCTGCCCGCGAAGGACTCTTCCTCCGCCAGATCACTCGGGGCAGGTGGACGGGGGCGACGGGGCTAGCGTCTGAGAACGCCCGCCCCCACGCCGCCCCCTCTCCCTCCGAACCGATCGCCGCTCAGTCCCACCTTCTGCACAGCCTCGTGCGATCGGTTGGGGGGAGAGGGTGGGGTGAGGGGGGCTGCGCACGATACCGTGTGATGCCTCAGCCCTTCCGTTTTTGTCTTGCCCCGCCCCGTCCGCCGCTGGCGACGCCACCCGGCCCGCCCCCGCACCCGACTCTCTCCCCCATCCCCGGCCCGCGCAGGACGCGTCCTCCGCCCGGGCACGCGGGGCCGGCGGGCGGGGGCGACGGGGCGAGCGGCTGTGTACC
>JBFWYF010000796.1:0-3946 GCA_050186685.1 Pirellulaceae bacterium | reverse complement strand
CAGCAAGTAGGCCACCCCGAGGGAAAGCACGACGCCGATGCCGGTCGTAATGAAGCTGGTTGTGACGGCGACGTTCCTCGCACGCGTCGCTTCCGCCAGGCGATCCGCGCGTCGCTTAGCCTCAAGCTGTTCCAAAGTGTCGATCTTGTTGCGAATTTGCATCATGTATTCGCGGCCACGATCGGTGATCACGACGGCCTGTGCCGCTTCGAATCCTCGATTGCGCCGCAGCTCGATCGTCATGGCCAGCTCCTGGAGCTTCGCGGATGCCGCAGCGCGAAGTGCTGGGAGATGTGTCGCCAGTTCTGGATCATCGCGGAAGAGCGTTTCAAGTACCTCGAGCCGCCTCTGGATCTCTTTGACGGCAACGTTGTACGGTTCCAAATATCGGTCATCGCCAGTGATGAGATATCCTCGCTGGCCAGTCTCGGCGTCTCGATTGAGTGACAGAATGTCTTCGAGTGCCGTGAGCGTCTCGTGCGTACGAGTGACGAGGTTGGCATTGCGACTCATCAGCTCCGTGTTTCTGTAGGCGAGAAAACCGCCGATTAGAAACGCGGCCAAGACGGTGCCCGCACCGAGGGGCAGCCAGATATTCGACTTGTCGACAGCCAGGTTCTGTGAAGCACGGTTGGATGACATGGCGCCCGCAATGACTGGGATTGTGATCTGAAGGTTTCGATGCGCGAAGTTTACGGCTTGCAGCAACTGATTCGGTAGTGTCGCGATAGTTCAACACAATCGCGCCGGCCGGGCATCGCCCACTTCAGCCTGCCAGAGGTCCATTCCAGGAGGGCTGGCGATTGCTTCGGTGCATCTCACACGTCGGGTTTCGATTGTGCAGCCTGGCTGGTTATTAGCGAGAATGTGCCGGAATGATTGCATGCATCAACTCGTCTCGCAGCACCACACTTCTCTGCCTTCGCGCGGAAACCGAACCAGTTGACCCGTTTTGACCCGTTAATTCCATCAGGGTTTTCAGTAGTCTTGAGCCTGGATTGACACCGATAGCCGCGGCGCAAAACTAAACAGCACCACTGCATCCCATTTTCCGCACGAACGACGCTGATTGCGAGATGCGTCACTGTCACTCAGAGCAATGACGCAATATCCGTTGCGCTCAGATGATCGGTCGTCACTTGGCCATGTTCTTGTTGAGTGCCCGTCGTGCCGCGGTGGGCGTCACTGTTGCAGTTTGATGATTTTCGGTGGCGGCATGCTGGCGAACTGCACCGACATCGCGCGGATGTCTTCGTTGATCGTCGCATCCTGCTTGATCGCCGCGATGAGTTCGTCTTGGGACTTCGTTTTGCCACGGAAGTAGGCGAGCGTTGATCGCGCGGCTCGTTCGGCGGCGCGGGTCTTCCATTCCGATTCCGGGCGACCGTCCCAGACGACACACTGAAACTTCGAAGGCGGCGTCCCTTGCGGCGAATTGGTGGACAAACAGAAGATGCGGGAACCGTCGGGAGACATTGCGACATCCGTTGACTCTGAGGTCAGCGTCAGCAGTTCCTGATTCGTGGCGAGATCCCAAAGCTGAGCGGTGCCCGCTTCGGTCACCGTCAGCAGCCGTCGTCCGTCGGGGGAGAAGGCCACTTTGGTAACGCTTGCCACCTTTTCTCGCAGGACCCTCGGTAACTGTCCGTTGACAACATTGTCGAGACGCATCCGAGGTTTGCCGGTGAAATTGGAAGCTTGCGGTGACGTTTCGCTGGGAACGTCGTAGAGACGCACCGTTCCGGAAGAGTTTGCTGCCGCGACAAGCGAGCCGTCCTGGCTGAATGCCGCTGCAGTGACCATGTAGTCTTTTGTCGTTGCACGGCCGGGATGAAGGGGAAGAAGGTGCCGTTTGGCACGAATATCCCAGAGTCCCGCCGAGTTCAACACTCTGTCGCCGGTGGAGTCGATCGCGAATGCCCCACCGACGTTTTCCTGTCCCAAGGACCCGTTTGCCAGGTCGCAAATGACCGTGTTGGAAGGCGTCCAGAATGACTTCGCATAAGCCTTCATACCGACCGTTGCCAGATAGCGTCCATCCGCGCTCATATGCGTGTGACTGGGGTGTCCCAACCAGAGGCCGGGGGCCGGAACGGTATAGTCCCTTTTGCCTGTGGCCATATCCCACGCGACGAAGGTTTGGGAATCCGCTCCGACCTGTTGCTCATTGGCCCCCAATTCCCCACCGTAGACGTGACGTCCGTCTGGCGACAGGGCGAGAAAAAATGTCGAATTTGATTCCTCAAGGACGGGTTCGCAGCGGAGCAGCGTCTCGCCGGATGCAAGATCGCAGATCATCGGCCCCTGACTGCCACTGACGACCCTCAATTCTTTGTCCGCAGAGCTCAACTGAGTTAGACCCGCCGAGTGTGGCCAAGCGAGTTCCACCTGGAAGTCATTGGCGCCGGTGGCGGCGTCCCAGCGGTTGAACGTTCCGTCGCCTCGACCAGCACCGATAATCGACCGTCCGTCGGCACTGAAGGCCACGGCCACGGCAGTCGAGCCTGCGCGGATCGTCAGTTGCAGTTCGCCAGATGTGGCGTTCCACACTTTGATTCCGTCTTCCGAGTACGTGGCGATCCGGTGACCGTCCGGACTGTAAGAAATCTTCCCGGAGTAAATGCGACCGGTCCTGGCAGCAGGTACGACGAGCTGTTCTTTTCCGGTTTCCACATCAAAGACGGTCAAGCCGAGTTCGTTGAGGCAGGCCACCGATCGACCGTCCGGGCTAAAGCAGTAGGCATCGCTGGACCGATTGATGTCGGAATCGAGTTGTTTCAGCTCCAAACGGCGGAGATGTGCGCCGGTTCGAGAATCCCACAAATTCCGCCCCGCGACGATGGACCGCCCATCGGGACTGATTTGCTTTCCCCAACTGCCGGCCGCCACGTCGAACGAACTTAACGACGCGCCATCATCGGCATTCCAAACTCCCACCTGGAGACCGACCAGTGAGCGGCCGTCCTCAGCCAATGGTGTCGCGTACGTGAACAAACTCTTCCCGTCGGGACTGAAATCGATGTCGGCCAACCGACCGGTTTGGGGGGACTTCGCAGAGTAACGCTGTGCACCGGTCGTCGCATCCCAACAGGTCAACTCGTTTCGATTACTCCCCGCGAAGATCCAGCGCCCGTCGGGACTGAATCGGCCAACGAAGTATTGAGTCTCGGGGTTGGGGGTCTTGATGCGAAGCTTCGCGGTCGCCGTCGCGAGATCGAGGACCACAATTTCATCATAGGCGACGTAGAGCACAGTGTTGCCGTCTGGAGCTGGCGGAAGTTGCACGGTTCCATAGCCCTTAAGTTCAAGGGCGGCGAGTTCGGCTGGGCCGATATGTGCGAGGTCGCAATGACTTCGGTTCCAGAGGAAGTTCCATTCCCATCCGCGCCGATCTGTTTCACCCTCCTTGGGGCGGAGTTGTTCCAGCAGGGCCACCGCTTTGTCTCCGTCGCCATCCCGCCATCTCGCCTCTGCAAGACGAAAGGTTGTCACGTAGGCATTTGTCTGCGCGTCCTCGAGTCGTTCCTCGGCAAGCTTTTGCTGCTCCGCGACGAGCTTCGTCTGTTCTTCGGCGCGTTGTCGTTCCTTATCGGCACGATCTCGTTCTTGACGTGCGGTATCACGTTCCTTCTGTGCGCTGTCCCGTTCTGTTTCGGCCGCCGTCAGCGCCTCGGCTGTCGTCGCCTGTGCCGCAGTCACGTCGAGCCGAGCCTTGGTCTGAATGGCCGCGGTCGTGACGCCGAGTCCGGCGGCCAGCAGCAGGGCGAATGCCGTCCCGCCGAATGCCGCCGCCAGTCCGCGATTCCGCCTGGTCCATCGCGCCAGGCGCTCGCGTTTCGTAATCGGTCGCGCCAGCGTGGGCTCGCCGCGCAACCAGGCCCGCAGGTCAGACGCCAGCTCTTCGCAGCTTGCATAGCGCCGGTCGATTTCCTTACTCATCGCCTTC
>JBFWYF010000795.1:0-3949 GCA_050186685.1 Pirellulaceae bacterium | reverse complement strand
CGGATTTGTGTGGTCCCCACCCGACGCCACAACCAGCATGTGGACCGATATCGACGACCGATTCCGGAGGAACAAGACCAATGATCGATGGGACGCTTAGGACACTTAGGACGCTTTCTCCCTATTGTATCCCTTTCGCGCAAAGGGCAAGAAAAAAGAAGAGGGGTGGAGAAGAGAGTACAGAGGGGCAAAAGCGTCCTAACCGTCCTAAGCGTCCTACGCAATGAGTAAATCCGGCCGAGCCAGCCCCGCGCGGGCAAACAACCAAGTTGCGACCGACTGATCCGGGATCAACAGTGCGAATGATGAAAGCCGCGAAAAGATGCGGGAATTTAATATGAGCCTGTCACTTGTTGACAAAAGTGTTGACGACGCCGACCCCAAACCCCCTATGAGGGGCCATAAAGGCGGGGCTCCCGCCGGAAATGGGAATGCCGTACGGCACGGCCTCACGGCTGGCACGTTGCCGAAGGGGGCCGCGTACATCGCAAGATCGACTGGGCAGTTTCGCACAGCCCTGGAGGGCGCCATCGTCGAGCGAAAGGGCGAGATCAGCCTCCACGACGCAGCGGTGATTCAGACGGCGATTCGATGGGAGCGTCATGCCCTGCTGGTTCAGCGCTGGCTACGGAGAGAACTCGCCGACCTTTCGCCTGACCAACGGCTCGCGTTCTCACGCGATGTGGCCCGGGCTTCGGCGGAGCGCGATAAGTGCCTGAAGATCCTTGGCCTCGATCGCGATGCCCGCAGCGACATTTTTGACGCGCTGTACAGCGAGACATTGCCGACCGCAACAACCACGCAGCGGCCTGCCGAGGAGCGATCCGCGTCGGTCCCACCAAATGATGCCCCGGTCGCATCAACCGCTGACGCTGTTGGCCTTCATCCATCGACGCCGGACAACGATGCCAATGACGACGTCGACTCAGCGGGGGAGGAAAATTAATGGACCTACGTGCAATGCAGCAGGACCCGCGCGCCTTCCGTCGCGGGCTGATGATCGACGCGGACGACGGGGTTATCCGGCTATCGGAGGTCCTCGACGACTGGCAGCGAGTGGACTTCGAGTCGCTCGACTCTGGATGGCGACGAGTCGCCGGCCAGGACGTCCCGGCGTGCTTCCTGCGGGCCTGGCTCGAGCGGCCGCGCGGGCACAGCAAGACCGCAGATCTAGCCGTCATGGTGACCTGGGCGCTATTCGCGTCGCGCAGGCAGTTGGCCGGAGTAGCGGCGGCCGCCGACAAGGACCAGGCGCGATTGCTGCGCGACGCAATTGCAAGGCTATGCCGGGTTAATCCCTGGCTGTCGACCATCCTGCAGGTCGATCAGTTTCGGATTACGAACACCAAGACCGGATCGACTCTCGACATCATTTCCTGCGATGCACCGTCGTCCTACGGCCTTACGCCGCACTTCATCGTCATCGACGAACTCACCCACTGGACGAAGCGAGACCTATTCGACTCGTTGTTCTCCGCCGCGGCAAAACGCAAAAACTGCATGGTCGTGGTAATCGCCAACGCCGGGTTTACCGATTCTTGGACCGCAGAGACTCGCGAGGCTGTCCGTACGAGTCCAGATTGGTACTTTTCGCGGCTCGATGGGCCCGTCGCCTCCTGGATCTCCCAGGAGTTGCTCGAGGAGCAGCGCAGGCTCTTGCCCGCCACGGCCTTCGACAGACTGTGGTTAAACCGTTGGTCGAGCGGCGCCGGTGATGCACTGGCCGAGGCCGACATCGCGGCAGCTGTGCGACGCATGGGGCCGGTTCCACACCCCGAGCAAGGGTGGCAGTACGTCGCGGGTCTCGACCTAGGTGTGGTTAAGGATTCCTCCGCCCTGATTGTCCTTGGCCGGCATATTCATGGCCAAAAACCAACTGGCCGCCTTCGGCTCGCATCCTGCCAGAGCTGGACGCCGCGTCCAGGTCAGCGAGTCGCGATCGAGCAGATTGAGCAGGCCATCCTCTTCGCTCATCGTCGGTTTCACCTGGGGGCGATCGCGTTTGACCCATGGCAAACCGAGTACCTGCAGCAGCGACTACGGCGCTCGGGCATTGCAACGATCGATTGCCACTTCTCACCAAGCAATTTGATGGCGATGGCCACCGCGACGATCGAGGCTTTCAGCGAGCGAAATATTGAGTTGTACGATGACCGCGAACTGTTGGCAGACCTTCGCTCACTGCGTGTCACTGAGAAATCTTACGGCTGGCGACTCGATCCAGTCCGCGATGGATCAGGCCACGGCGACCGGGCGATTGCCTTGGCGTTGGCCCTCGTCGCGTCGCGCAAACTAATTGTCCAGTCGGCCAGCTACGCGCCGCAGGCATTCCGGACGCCACGGCGTGTTTTTGCGGCCACGGGCCACTTTCTTCCCAGATTTGAGTGATTTGGCTTTTTAGGAGCTGACGAAATGGCAAGTTTTAACCGTGTTGTTCTCCTCGGCAATTTGACGCGCGACATCGAACTGAAACGGACGCAGAACGGCCTGGCGGTGACCGAGATCGGATTAGCGATCAACGAACGGCGGAAAGGGCAGACCGCCGAGATTATCGAGGAGACCGTCTTCGTGGACATCACGCTGTGGGGCCGCACGGCCGAGATTGCCAGCGAGTATTTGAGTAAAGGCTCGCCGGTATTGATCGAGGGGCGGCTGAAATACGACACGTGGGAGAAGGACGGCCAGAAACGATCCAAGCTGCGCGTCGTGGGTGAGACGCTTCAGTTGCTTGGCACCAAAGGCGAAAACCGCAGCAGCGGGAAAAGCAGCGATACGACAGCACCGCCGGCCAGTTCGAGGCGAAGCACGCCAGCAAATGACAACTACGCAGACGATGTACCCTTCTGATACGACACGTTATTTACACTTTCAAAGGAGGCCAGTTATGGCAACATCACACAGCACTTCACTCCTGGATGCCGTCGACAGTTTCAACGATGCCCATGAACGTTGGGCCAGCGACGAGCATTCCAGCGCGGATCCGACAAATTCCAGCGGCTACACGTCCGCTGTCGCGCAGCTGTTCGCCTCGCTCGATGCCGGCGGGATTCCCGCAGAGCACAGGGCCCTCGAGGTAGCTGCGCTCACCTTCAAAAACGCCTGGCTCCAGTACCTAGACTCGGGACGTCGCGAACCAACGGACAGCCAATGGGCGTCGCGAGAGGCGATCGTGCGCGAGCGGACGCGACAGATTCCTCACATCGAGTCTGTCCAGGAACTCGACCGCCAAAAGGTCCCCCACGAGCAAATTGCGAGGATTTGGGGACTTATCAAACCCAACGGCGGAGGCGACGTCGATGCCGTGATTCGCGAGTTGGCTGCGCCTGGCACGGTAATCGGCGCCGACTACGTGCATCCCTCGCGGCGTGGCGAGCAGCGCGAGCTCGAACGCCAGCGTGACGCTCTGCGCGTGCAAATTGCATCGCTCGGCGATTTCAACGCGGACACCGCCACTGCAACCGACGATGCGCCGCCGGCTTGCCCGGAGACATCATGGGAGTTGTGGCGACAAGGAGTCCCGATCCAGCAGGCTGCGAAGATGCTGCGAAGATCTGCCAGCGAAATGCGAGCAGAGTGGGACACGTTCGACCTGCAACAACGAGAGAAGGAACTCGCGGAAGCCAAGAAATCGGCCCCGGCACTCGCCGAGGCGTGACCGTCTGTCGCACCGCGCCGGCCCGCAATTCGGGGCGTACCTGTTCGCGGCCGGCGCGGCTTTTTTCAAACCAAGTGAGCATGAAGATCTATGACTACACAACTCGCGCCAGGCCAACGCTGGGTCACCTTTCTCGGCCGGCCCGCATTAATCGACCGGAACGGAGTGGTTCTCAAAGGGGCCACATGGCTCCGAGGAAATCGGATCGAAACTAGAAACGAAATTTCGTCACTCAAGTACCAGAAAGGGAAAAACCAAATGGCTACCTATCAAGCGCGTTCGACCGCCTAGAAT